>NZ_JBTOOE010000017.1:0-93605 GCF_054786815.1 Pseudoneobacillus rhizolycopersici
CGGTTATCGTAGAAGACGTGTATGATCAAGTATTGAGCCGCGTCGAGGAACTTACCAAAGAAAAGAAATATGGCAACCCTGAACTTCAAGAAACTTTCATGGGACCAGTAATCGACCAAAGTGCATTCAACAAAATCATGGAGTACATTGAAATCGGTAAAGGCGAAGGCCGTTTAGTGACTGGTGGAAATGGTGATAGCACAACAGGTTATTTCATCGAACCAACGGTGTTTGCAGACCTTGACCCACAAGCGCGCATTATGCAAGAAGAAATCTTCGGTCCAGTTGTGGGGATTTGTAAGGCACGTGATTTCGATCATGCGCTTGAAATCGCAAACAACACCGAATACGGCTTAACAGGTGCTGTTCTTACTCGCAACCGTGCGAAGATTGAGCAAGCACGTGAAGATTTCCATGTTGGGAACTTATACTTCAACCGTGGTTGTACAGGAGCCATCGTTGGTTACCAACCATTCGGCGGCTTCAACATGTCCGGAACCGACTCCAAAGCAGGCGGCCCAGACTACTTACTACTACACATGCAAGCCAAAACAACATCAGAAATGTTTTAATTTAACACATCAACGCTTTAAAGCAAGTGGGGACAGTCCCCACTTACTTTAAAGCGCTAAAGTATTTTTTTAGGGGAGGAATTTTGATGATTAAGACTAATTCTATTATTGAGCAGACGGAGAGGTTTGGGGCGAATAATTATCATCCGCTACCAATTGTGATTTCAAAAGCTGAGGGTGTTTGGGTGGAGGATCCTGAAGGAAACAAATATATGGATATGTTAAGTGCCTACTCTGCGGTCAATCAAGGACATAGACATCCAAAAATTATCCAGGCTTTAAAGGATCAAGCTGATCGTGTGACATTAACATCACGCGCATTTCATAATGACCAATTGGGACCATGGTATGAAAAGATTTGTAAGCTAACGAATAAAGATATGGCACTTCCGATGAACACGGGTGCAGAGGCGGTTGAAACGGCACTAAAAACAGCTCGTCGCTGGGCTTATGATGTAAAAGGTGTTGCGGATAACCAAGCTGAAATTATTGCTTGTAATGGCAATTTCCATGGTCGAACAATGGGGGCGGTGTCCTTATCATCCGACCCGGATTATAAGCGTGGATTCGGTCCAATGCTGCCTGGAATCAAATTAATTCCTTATGGAGACCTAGAGTCCCTAAAAGCCGCTATTACACCTAATACAGCAGCGTTTTTGATTGAGCCTATTCAAGGAGAAGCTGGAATCATCATTCCAGAACCTGGTTTTTTAAAAGCTGCGTACAATCTATGCAAGGAAAACAATGTTCTGTTCATTGCCGACGAAATCCAAGCTGGCTTAGGGCGCTCTGGAAAAATGTTTGCCTGCGAATGGGAAAATGTTGATCCAGATATGTACATTTTAGGCAAAGCATTAGGAGGAGGAGTATTCCCGATTTCTTGTGTCGTTGCCAATAAAGATATCTTAGGCGTATTTAATCCTGGTTCACACGGTTCAACCTTTGGTGGAAATCCAATGGCTTGTGCGGTCTCCATCGCATCCCTTGACGTACTAGTCGAGGAGAATCTCTCAGAGCGTTCATTGAATTTAGGGGTATACTTCTTAAACAAGTTAAAAGAAATTAAAAATCCCAAAATTAAAGAAGTACGGGGTAGAGGCCTATTTATAGGAGTCGAACTGGATGAACCGGCAAGAACATATTGCGAATCCTTAAAAGAGGAAGGCCTGTTATGTAAAGAAACACACGATACTGTGATCCGTTTCGCTCCCCCACTGGTTATCACAAAAGAAGAGTTAGACTGGGCAATCGAGCGAATTCAAAAAGTTTTGGCTTAGGGCTAATATACGTAAAGAATGCTTGTTTTTGACACTTTAAGGAACTCTCATTGTTATCCATTGTGGCATTTTTTGTCTATTAATTTGATGAGATGTGGTTCAAATAACTAGAAGGTTGTCTGAATAATATTTAAAATCAACAAATTTACGAAAAAATCCTTAAAGGGTGGAATAAGTAGATAATACCTCTTATAATAGTATGGTATCTATCACAATTGGACAGAGGTGCCGTAATGGGAACAGTAGGGGTCTCAGAAAAGAAGGAAGATCAAAAAATGGAAGAATCTCTAAATTTATTAACATCAACACAAGTGGTTATTAATGAAGCTTTATCGAAGCTAGGTTACAACCAAGATATGTATGAGCTTTTAAAGGAGCCTTTACGAATGCTTACCGTTCGTATTCCAGTTCGTATGGATGATGGATCTGTGAAAATTTTTACAGGCTATCGTGCACAGCATAATGATGCTGTTGGACCAACAAAAGGTGGCGTACGTTTCCACCCAGAGGTTGATGAGGAAGAAGTAAAGGCTCTTTCCATGTGGATGAGCTTAAAATGCGGAATCGTTGACTTACCGTATGGTGGTGGTAAAGGTGGAATCATTTGTGATCCGCGTACAATGTCAATGGGGGAAATTGAGCGTTTAAGCCGTGGTTATGTTCGTGCGATTAGCCAAATTGTTGGACCAAATAAGGATATTCCAGCTCCAGACGTTTATACTAATGCCCAAATAATGGCATGGATGATGGATGAATACAGCCGTCTTCGTGAGTACGATTCTCCTGGATTTATTACAGGTAAACCGATCGTATTGGGTGGTTCTCAAGGTCGTGAAAAAGCAACAGCACAGGGTGTAGTCATCTGTATTGAAGAAGCAGCGAAAAAGCGCGGCATTGACATTAAAGGTGCACGTGTCATCGTACAGGGATTCGGTAATGCGGGTAGCTTTTTATCAAAATTCTTACATGATGCCGGTGCAAAGGTAATCGCTATTTCCGATGCCTATGGGGCTCTACATGATCCAAATGGCTTGGATATTGATTATTTACTGGACCGTCGCGATAGCTTTGGTACTGTGACAACCTTGTTTGAAAATACGATTACGAATACGGAAATGTTAGAGCTTGATTGCGATATTTTAGTTCCTGCGGCAATCTCGAACCAAATTACTGCCAAAAATGCTCATAATATTAAAGCTTCCATTATTGTTGAGGCTGCAAACGGCCCTACTACATTAGAAGCAACGAAAATCCTTACTGAGCGTGGAATTCTACTTGTTCCGGATGTTTTAGCAAGTTCTGGTGGGGTTACGGTATCTTACTTTGAATGGGTTCAAAATAATCAAGGCTATTACTGGAGCGAAGAAGAAGTCAATGAAAAACTTCGTAAAGTATTAGTTAAATCCTTTAATAATGTTTATGAAACAGCCCAAACCCGCAATGTAAACATGCGCTTAGCGGCATACATGGTCGGAGTTCGCAAAATGTCGGAAGCGTCTCGATTTAGAGGTTGGGTATAAAATACATTCAATAATAAAAATCCTTGCCATTGGCAAGGATTTTTATTATTGGATTAAGAATCCGTTTCGGGAACCCGACTGTAGCTTTCTCGAGGTGCAAAAAGCAGGCCTAAATTAATTAGTCCAGCCAGACCAACGATACTATAAATAATCCTAGATATGGCTGAGTTATCACCAAAAATAGCGGCTACTAGATTAAAGCCAAAAAATCCGATTAAGCCCCAATTGATGGCGCCGATAATCGTAAATATTAAGGCCAAACGCTGGATTGTTGTCATAATGAGTTTCCTCCTAATATGAAGTACATTACAATCATTAGCATAAGTAAGTAGAGTTTTTTTTATGCATAATTCTGATGAAAATGAAGAGAGTAAGGACGGTACTTTTGCAAAAAAATATTTTTTCTTTCATAATTATTGGTGGAGGGTGATGAAGATGCAAAATTTTACCTATTGGAATCCAACGAGATTAATTTTTGGCAAAGACCAAATCGAACAGTTGAAAACAGAAATACCTCAGTATGGTACGAAGGTTTTATTCGTTTATGGAGGCGGTAGTATCAAGAGAAATGGTCTTTATGATGGGGTTATGAGCGAATTAAACAGCATGGGTGCCCAAGTTTTTGAACTATCTGGGGTGGAGCCCAATCCACGCGTATCAACAGCTCGAAATGGAATAGATATTTGTAAAAGAGAATCCATTGATTTTATCTTGGCCGTTGGTGGCGGAAGTGTTATCGATTGTACAAAGCTGATTGCTGCAGGTGCGAAGTACGATGGCGATGCTTGGGATTTGGTAACTAAAAAAGCAATTGCCACCGATGCTCTTCCGTTTGGAACGATATTAACCTTGGCTGCAACCGGATCGGAAATGAATTCAGGATCGGTCATTACCAATTGGGAAACAAATGAAAAGTATGGCTGGGGAAGCCCCTTCACTTTTCCAAAGTTTTCGATTCTCGATCCAACCTATACCTTTTCAGTTCCTAAGGACCAAACAATTTATGGCATGGTTGATATGATGTCTCACGTCTTTGAACAATATTTTCATCAAGTTCCAAACACCCCATTGCAAGACAGCTTATGTGAATCAACCCTAATCACGGTGATGGAAACAGCTCCGAAGCTAGTAAGCGACTTAGAAAACTATGACTTGCGCGAAACCATTCTATATTGCGGAACGATTGCTCTAAATGGCATGCTGCAAATGGGGTACCGCGGCGATTGGGCGACCCATAATATTGAGCATGCGGTATCTGCTGTTTACGATATCCCGCATGGAGGCGGCTTAGCTATACTATTTCCAAACTGGATGAAACATTGTTTGAAAGAAAATCCAGCTCGCTTTAAGCAGTTAGCTGTTCGCGTTTTTGGGGTTGATCCAACTGGAAAAACAGATGAGGAAGCGGGACTTGAAGGGATCGAAAAGCTTCGTGAATTTTGGAACAGTATTGGTGCACCTAGCCGCTTAGCGGATTACCAAATTGACGATAGTCAAATCGAGGTAATGGCTGATAAGGCAATGATAAATGGAGAGTTTGGTAATTTTAAAAAGCTGAACCGCGAAGATGTGTTATCAATTTATCGTGCATCTCTTTAATTAGAAACGGACTCTTCTCTTGTGGAAAGGGAGGAGTCATTTTTTTGTCAAAATGACGACGCTTTCACTTAGAGTGGGAACTTGAATATTATTACCAGTTTGTTTAAAGTGATAATGATACCAAATAAACGGAGGTTCACTTATAAATGACACATATTCGTTTTGACTATACCAAGGCTTTATCTTTTTTTGGCGAACATGAACTTACTAATTTGCGTGATTTTGTGAAAAATGCTCATCATTCACTTCATGAAAAAACAGGTCCAGGGAATGACTTTTTAGGATGGATAGATTTACCACTGGAATATGATAGAGAAGAGTTTAGCCGAATCGTAAAGGCTGCTGAAAAAATTAAGGCAGATTCGGAAGTACTTTTGGTGATCGGAATCGGTGGCTCATATCTAGGAGCACGGGCAGCTATTGAAGTATTGCAGCACAGTTTTTATAATTCCTTATCTAAAGAAAAGCGAAAAACACCGCAAATTATTTTTGTCGGAAATAATATTAGCTCTACATATATGAAGGATGTAATGGATCTTTTAGATGGAAAAGATTTTTCAATTAATGTGATATCTAAGTCAGGAACCACTACCGAACCAGCCATAGCTTTCCGCATCTTCCGAAAACTCTTAGAAGAGAAGTACGGAAAAGAGGAGGCGCGTAAACGGATATATGCAACAACGGATAAGGAGCGTGGAGCACTTAAAACGTTAGCATCAGAAGAAGGTTTTGAATCATTTATTATTCCGGATGACGTCGGTGGTCGTTATTCTGTATTAACCGCTGTTGGCCTATTACCGATTGCTGTAAGTGGTGCAGATATTGAGGCAATGATGAATGGTGCAGCAAAAGCACGAGAAGATTTTAGCCCTTCGGAATTAGATGAGAATCTAGCTTATCAATACGCTGCAGTTAGAAATGCTCTTTATCATAAGGGGAAATCAATTGAGATGCTCATTAATTACGAGCCTGGCTTACAGTATTTCTCTGAGTGGTGGAAGCAATTATTTGGAGAAAGTGAAGGGAAGGACCAAAAGGGCATTTTTCCTGCTTCCGCAAATTTTTCAACCGATTTGCATTCACTAGGCCAGTACGTTCAAGATGGACGCCGTGATTTATTCGAGACGATTATTAAAGTGGAAAATCCGCGCCATGAGTTAGTTTTAGAAGCGGAAGAAAATGATTTAGACGGATTGAATTATTTGGCTGGTAAGACCGTTGATTTTGTTAATAATAAGGCGTTTGAAGGAACCTTATTAGCCCATACTGATGGTGGAGTACCTAACTTAATTATTTCCATTCCAAAATTAGATGAATATACCTTCGGATACTTAGTTTATTTCTTTGAAAAAGCTTGTGCGATGAGTGGATATTTGCTAGGAGTTAATCCGTTTGACCAGCCTGGAGTTGAAGCTTATAAAGTAAATATGTTTGCCCTCTTAGGAAAACCTGGGTATGAAGAGAAAAAAGCAGAGTTAGAAAAACGATTAAATTCATAGAAAAAGCTTAAATTAAAAAGTTCCCTAATGGAGAAACTAAAGAAAAAGCGAAATGAGGGACTTTTGTGATTGAATTATCATCATCCATAATAGGCAAGCAGTATGATCTTTATAAATTGGAGCAGCTTTTGAAGCCAATCGGTTATACGATTGGTGGGAACTGGGATTATGACCACGGCTATTTTGATTACAAAATAGATAATCAGGATGGTTATCATTATTTACGTTTGCCTTTCCGGGCGGTTGATGGGCAACTTGATGCACGCAACTGTACAGTCGAGCTAGAAACACCTTTCCTGCTCTCACATGTGTATGAAGCTGGGGTGGATGAAGATCATTCAAGTATCGGTAACGCATCAGCGATGTTCAACCAATTCCAAGAACCAGTCGAAAAAGATGGGGACGTCCCATCTAACCTCATTGACAAAGGCAAAACACTCCTAAAAGAACTAGAATCAATACTTTAACACTTTAAAGCGTGTGGGGACAGTCCCCACACGCTTTAAAGTGTTAAAGTATATTGGTTAGTATGTTTTTGCTGACGATTTGATTGGTTTCGATGATGATGTCTGCACCGGCACGCTTTGCGTTTTTGATTTGTTCGGTTGTTAGGATTTCAATGATGCAGGTGATACCTGGACAGAGGCCTTTAATCGCAATAAGTGCTAGGATGCTGTTCATATCTGCTTGGTATTCGTCTTTATTCTGATCGGCTGTAATGATAATTTTACTGGCAGATTGCAGATTTGCTTTCAGTAGAACTTCATCGTTAGAGGGGCGACCTTGAATAAAATGAATAGGTTTCCCTGGTAATGGATTTTCTTTTAAAGATTCATCAATTAAAACAATATTTTTATAATGATCATACTCAGATACGGAATGAGTAATTTCTTTTGCCCTCTCGTTCCACCCTATGATGACTAGATGCCCTTCCCCATGAAAGGTTAGTTTCCCTTCCATATACTTATTTTGTTTAGAAATGGCCGATGTTGCAAGGTTAAAGAAATAGGCAGAAATAAATCCTGCTCCAAACAAAATTAGGATGATTCCAATGATTCTTCCTAAAGTCGTCTTTGGCACAAAATCACCGTAACCTATTGTTGACATCGTAATAATTGCCCACCATATTCCCTCGAATGACGTTTTAAAATTTTCAGGTTCTATCAAGTGGATAACCCAGCCGAACAAAAGAATAAATGCCAAAGCAATTAGAAAGATTCGTAACAACGGAGGCAGACGTAAGAAAAAGACGTACAATGAATGATGCATAGTTTACCACCTTACTACGGATTCCTAGATTTCTTTTATTAGTATTTACTATCAAGTTAAATCCTAAAAGGGAGAAATTGCCGAGTGAAATTTTTGTCAAATCTGTGACAAAATAGTGGCAATTCCGTGAAGGTTAGAAGTATAATAGTCAATATCTGAATATATGAATATTCGCTCGTTTTTTTAATAGTTTAACACTATTTTGATATTTTTAATTTTTATTACCGTTATATTATAATAATTATCGTATTGGGGGGATTGAGTTGAAGCGAAAATGGATGATATTTATTGTTACAATCAGTTTTTTAATCGGTGGACTTCAGGCTTCACCAGTTCTTGCCTCAAAAGGAAATTGGACACTATCTTTATTGGAAAAGGTCAGTTTATATCGATCAAATCAGCATTTTGGTTTGACTAATTTTGTACAATCAGTTATTTCCTTTTCAGATAAAAGTGAATATCTATTACCAAGCGCTTTGGTCCAAAATAATCATCCTGAGATCATTCAATTAGCTAGAGAGATTACAGCTGGACTCAAGACAGATAAAGAAAAATCAATGGCGATTTTCTTATGGGTTACTTCAAATATTGAGTATGATGCAAAGGGATATTTTAAGGATCCAGAAAATCCTCGTTATTACTCATCATTAGAAACACTGAGAACTAAAGTTGCTCTCTGTTCAGGTTATGCTCATTTAAATGCAGCGCTCCATCGTGCAGTTGGTATTGAATCGAAAGTCGTCTATGGGGAGGGCCATGCGTGGAATGAAGTAAAGATTTCCGGAAGCTGGCAAGAACAAGACCCAACCTATGGTTCGGGAGGGCTAAATATGGTAAAGAAAACTTTTGTCCCTCAGGTAAATATGGAGTATTTTTCCTCAGCTGATTTACAAAAAGAAGGAGTCTTCCCTTGGTAAATAACATAATAAGTCAAAAGCCCAAACCATTTTTAGTGCATGTCATATATTAATACAGGAGATGTTTTTCCTAATTAATTTGGGAGGTGCATATGCTATGTATGGATTTGGATACGGTGGCTGTGGTTATGGATATGGTGGCGGTTTCGGATACGGTGGAACTTTCGTTTTAATCGTCGTTCTATTTATCTTACTAATCATTGTTGGAGCAGCTTGGTTATAAAAATGAATGGCGTCCAAAGCGTTTTAAGCCTTGGACGCTATTTTATTTGCTTAAATCATTAAAAATCCCTACATAATACTTTACTTGATTAGCTTCATTTCTAATTTCTGTGATACTCAACCATTCTTTATACATTTCCCCATTCTTTCGTTTATTCCAAATTTCCCCTTGCCAGGATCCCTCACTCCTAATGGATTCCCACATGCGCTTGTAAAAAACGTTGTCATGTTTACCTGATCTCAATATGTTTGCGTTTTTGCCAATGATTTCATTCGCTTGGTATCCCGTAACCTTTGTAAATGCAGGATTTATTTTTTGGATACAGCCCTTCATATCGGTTACCATCATACCTTCGATTGTGCTTTCAATTATTTTACTTTCTAAACTTAATTTTTCTTGATAGAACATCCACACAACAAGGACGAAGCTAGCAAGTGCAAATTCAGATAATGCCATGAAGCCGATTGCATAATGGCCAGTAAGCTGAAAAACAAGTGTTAAGACAATCGGGGGAAAGAAACCACCTAAACCACCCATCGCCGCAACAATTCCATTGACAACCCCGGACTGTTTGGAAAAATACATTGGCACCAGTTTAAAAATAGTTCCGTTACCAATGCCAGAACAAAAAGCAACAGTTAAACAGCCAATTGTATAGATTTCAATGGTTGGAGAAAATGATAACAGCACTCCTGATAAAGTTAACCCAAGAAATACAAACATTAGAATGGCAAACGGATTGTACCGGTCACTTAACCAGCCTCCAACTGGTCTAATAAAAGTGGTCAAGGCAATAAAACCGGCGGTACGAAATCCTGCATCCACTGCATCTAACCCAAAGTTTGTCACGAGGAAGTTAGGTAAATAAACAGTAAAGGCGACAAATGAGCCGAAGGTGATAAAATAAAATATACTTAAAAACCATAGCTTTTCATTTTTGTAAACACCCTTCATTTGCTCCAATAGTGAAGTATTCAGCTTCGGTTCTTGTCTATCGCCAAATAAAAAGTTGAGCAATACAAAAAGGGCTAAAAGAATTAATAGTAATTGGATTGTTGCAGTCCAACCAATAGAATTTGCCAAAATTGGAGCAGAAAAAGCTGTAATGGCCGTCCCAATATTCCCGACACCATAGATTCCATTAATAAATCCGTGTCGCTCTTTTGGATAATATTTTGGCAGTGATGTAACACCGATTGAGAAGGTAGCCCCTGCAAGACCTAGAAATAAGCCTCCAACAATCAAATCCAGGAATGAATTGGCAATACTTAAATAATATACTGGGAATAATAAGGCCACAAAACAAATCATAAACATGATTCTAGCGCCAAATCGATTGGTCCAAAAGCCTAATGGTACGCGTAAAATCGATCCTAAGATAACGGGGATGGCGGTAACAATTGATACTTGGTTATCAGTAAGGGGAATATCGGTGCGAATGTTAGGTATTAATGAAGAAATAATCACCCAAACCATGAAGGAAACGATCAAAGTTAGAGTCTGTAATGGCAATTGCCTCTTTTTTTCACCCAAGGTAAAGAGCCTCCCTATAATATTTGCTCCTATTTTAACATAAGGGTTGCTAGCAAGGAGTAAAAGTTCACAAAATAGGGGAAGGGAGGTAATTTTTACCTCCCAACATTTCGACCAGTAGCACCAACCGATTTATCGGTATTGGATGGATTATTATAATTATCGTCATTAAGGCCAGGCGTTTGTTTTTCACCGTTTTTTCCGCCAATATAAACTCCTTTATGTTTCTCTTGTACCTCACGAAATTTTTTGAAGTTTGGATTAACCATTATTTGATTCCCCTTTTATCTTGAGTAGGCTTATTTTTTTCGAACATAAGGGTTTCTATTCTTTAAAATAATTTTGAATGTTAATGGCTCGTAACGGCACAATAAAATATATAGTGTTTCACAAACGATGGAAAGGGGTACCAATATGCTTTCTGCTGAAAAGCTTTCAACGTTTAAAAGGTCCTTAATGGAACAAAAGGAAAGTGTGGAACAAGAATTAAAACAAAATGACAATTTTGGTTTAGATAGAGGTTATTGGCATGAATCGATGGGAGAATTATCTAGTTACGATAACCACCCAGCTGATGATGGGACGGAGCTTTTTGAAAGGGAAAAGGATATTGCTCTTGAGGAACATGCGAAACTCGAATTAGCTAATATCCATCATGCCCTTGAGGCAATAGAAAAAGGAACATATGGTAAATGTGAGGTCTGTGGGCAGGACATTCCGGTTGAGCGTTTGGAGGCATTACCAACGACAACCTTTTGTATTAAGCATAGTCCAGACAAACATACGTCTAATAAAAGACCATTGGAAGAAGGCGTTTTGATGACTCCTTTTGGAAAATTTGATATGGATGAACAAGATGAAGATGTCGCCTTTGATGCTGAAGATTCTTGGCAAGAGGTAGCGGGGTGGGGAACATCTGAAACGCCATCTGATTTAGCCTTTCCTGTCGATGCCTATAACGATGCTTTCATTGAAAACGATGAAAATGTAGGTTACGTAGAGGATTATGAAAACTTTATTGGAAATGACATGTATGGAGAAAATGTCACTGTCTATCCGAACCAGCAACATGAGAAATATGAATCGGCATTAGATGAAGAAGGGATTATGACAACGTTTGGTGACCTTCCGGCTTATGAGCATGACCCATATGTGGAAAAGAAGGATGACTAAGAAAGCCTAGCAATCAAACAAAAAAACAGCTTTTGATGAAAGCTGTTTTTTGTTTTTTCAATTTTATGGCTGTTGTTTAAGGTTTTCTGAGGTTAATTCAATATTCCTTCCGTTAACATCACCAATGAGCGGATCACTATCGCCTTCCATATAGGCGTCGCTAACCTGTTCATGTGTCGTTGCAAGTCCTGAAGAAAGCTGGTCTTTCTTTTGATAATCGCTTACATCATAATGTCTTCCGGCTAAATCTAGGTTGTTATCCTTTGGTGTAGAATTTTTCATTGATCATATTCTCCTTTAAAATAATAATTCAAATACCTCATTCAATTCATATGCCCGTTTTTCATCCTGCTCTGCCTTTGCATATTGAATCTCATCAGGAAGAATTTTATTGAGAAAATCGATTTCTTCCTCGGAAAGGTCCTTAATAAATGCCCCTTCTGAAGAGTAGTTTTGCTGCTTCATTTTTGTATATATTTGTTGACCTATGGAATACTGCTCCGTATAATTCGACAGAGTCTCCCGCAAATACCCTAAAGTCCTATCCAAAACATCACATCCAATCATCTAAATAAACACACTAGAGACATACATATTTTAAATAGAACCCTTAAAAAATATACCCCTTCAACGCATAAAAGCATATGCACCTTTTAACGCCATAATACGTTAAAGGATGTGGGGACAGTCCCCACATCCTTTAAAGCGCTAAAGCGTTTTTGAAAGATACACATGCTTTATCGTGTTAATGTATTAAAGTTTTATGCTTGTTTGGCAGCTTGGATGATGAGTGATACTTTGATGTCGTCGCCGACTAGGACTCCGCCAGTTTCAAGTGCTGCATTCCAAGTTAGGCCGTATTCGCTACGTTTGATTTTTCCTTCTGCACTGAATCCAACTTTTTCGTTGCCCCAAGGGTCTTTACCTGTACCTTCAAACGTTACAACAAATGTTTCTGGACGTGTTAAACCACGAAGGGTTAAATCACCCGTTACATCATAAACACCTTCAGAAGTTTTAACAATATTTGTTGATTTAAAAGTCATTTTTGGATGATTCTCAACATCAAAGAAATCCCCAGATCTTAAATGATTATCACGATCAGCATTACGTGTATCAACACTTGTGACATCTACTGTGAATTCAATGTTTGCCGCTGTTAAATCAGTTGGATTTGCCTCAATAGTAGCATCGAAGCTGTTAAATGCACCATTTACTTTTGCGAACATCATATGTCTTACTGAAAACTCCACGCTTGAGTGTGCTGGATCTAAAGCCCATTTTGAATTTGTCATTTTAAAATTCCTCCTAATTTATGATTGTTTAAATCTAATTATCTCAAATTCAAGATATATCAATCTGAGATAAATTATATGATGCATCCATGAAATTGTCAATGGGTATTTATTAAATTTTTCAAAGTAAAAATATCGGAAATAAATGAAATAAAAAAATGAGGCTATATTAGCCTCAAAACCATTAAAACAATGTAAGTATAGAACCTGAAATGGCTCCTACGACAACAACCACCCAAGGGGGACTTTTCCAAACTGCTAGCATAATAAATAAAACGGCTGCTAAGGCAAAATCAATTGGTCCTATAATTGAACTAGTCCATATCGGCTGATAAAAAGCTGCTATTAAGATTCCGACCACAGCAGCATTTACACCGTTTAGAGCACCTTGAACCCTTAAATTATTTCGTAACGAACTCCAAAACGGTAATGTTCCAAAAACTAATAGGAAGGCAGGTAGAAAAATCGCTATTGTTGCTAATAATCCACCCTTCCATCCACTAATAACCGCACCTAAATAGGCAGCAAACGTAAACAACGGACCAGGAACTGCCTGTGCAGCACCATAACCAGCTAAGAATCCTTCCTTGGCAATCCAGCCCGTGGGAACAAGCTCGCCTTCAAGTAATGGCAAAACGACATGACCACCACCGAATACAAGCGATCCAGCCCGATAAAAACTATCAAACATGATTAACCATTCATAAGAAGTCGATTTTGCTAAAATGGGAAGAAAAACTAATAATAAAAAGAAAAGAATTAAACAACAGAAGGCAAATAATTGGGAGATTGGGACATTAATCCGAACATCCTCGTCCTTCTTTTCTTGCTTATATAAAAAGTAGCCCATTACACCTGCAAGTAAAATGATGCCAACTTGGGTGACCGTCGTTTGCCAAAGCAGAGTCCCTACCATCGCAAATAAGGCTAATGTTTTTCGTTTAACATCCGGAGTTAATTTCTGCGTCATACCCAAAATGGCATGTCCAACAACCGCAACTGCGACAATCTTTAAACCATGAATCCATCCAGCATCACTTACCTCATATCCTTGAAGGAATAAAGCGAAAAGAATAAGTGCGAGGACAGATGGAAAGGTAAATCCAAGAAAGGCAATAATGCCACCTGCCACTCCTGCACGCATTACCCCAATTCCAATCCCCACCTGGCTACTGGCAGGTCCCGGTAAAAATTGACACAAAGCAACCAAATCGGCGTAACTTCGCTCATCCAGCCATTTCCTTCTTCGAACATATTCTTCATGAAAATAACCTAAATGGGCGACAGGTCCACCAAAGGATGTGAGTCCAAGCCGTGTTGACACAATAAATATTTCCAGCAACAATCCAAAGGTACTTCTATTCATGTTATCCTCCATACTATCCATATAATTATTAATATTTTAACATAGATAATAGGAGGAACTTTGTAAAGATATTGCAAAGATGATGGTAATATCATGACGAAACCAAATATGAATAAACTATGACTAAACATGGAAGAATCCGTTAAATAATATGAAAAGAGTTGCTATTCTCTTGAAATCACTTTTTAATTTATATAAAGAAGAAGAATCTTTATCACGAGGTGATTTACGATATGAAAATCTTAATGATAGAAGATAATGAGAGTGTTTGCTCGATGGTGGAAATGTTTTTTTCCAAAGAAGGAATCGAAGCTGAATTCGTCACAAATGGGACAGATGGTTATAACCGCTATAAGACTGGGGACTGGGATTTATTAATTATCGACTGGATGCTCCCAGGAATGGATGGCGTAAGCATCTGTCGAAAAATTAGGCAAGAAAACAACTCGATTCCCATTATTATGCTCACCGCTAAAGATACGGAATCTGACCAAGTCCTTGGTCTAGAGATGGGAGCTGATGATTACGTAACAAAGCCATTTAGTCCATTAGCATTAATGGCCAGGATTAAGGCGGTAGCACGCAGATATAATCAGAGGCTAGCAGGCACACAGGAATCATCGGGGCTAGAATCAAAGTATATTAAAATCAATAAGGACACAAGAGAAGTGTTAATTAACAATGAACCTGTCCCTAATTTAACGCCAAAGGAATTTGAGCTACTTTACTATTTTATTCAGCATCCCCGTCAAGTATTTTCTCGTGAGCAATTATTAGAAAGAGTCTGGGGGTATCAATTCTACGGAGACGAACGCACCGTTGATGTTCATATTAAACGTCTTCGGAAAAAAATCGGCACACCGAATCAGCCCTTCTTTCATACGGTTTGGGGTGTCGGCTATAAGTTTGATGAATCAATGGTAGATTCTAATGAAAATTAAGTATTTTTATCAGCAATTTTTAAGTCATATTAGCATCATCATCGTTGCGTTTTTAGTTCTTAGTTTGTTATTTTCCCATTATATTGAAAACTTGGTTTACCAAAATAAGGTGGAAGAGCTCCTCGACTTTGGACAAAACATCCTTGATGATTTTCAAGATCCACGTATTAGCCAAGATGAGGTGCTAATTCAAAACTATAATGTTTTATTAGGGAGAAATATCCAATTAAGTGTATTTAACCAAAACGGGCTTATTCTATTTCCGCGAAACCAATCAGGGCCAAAGTTTAAAATAACCGAGGAAGAATGGAGGAAAATCACCGAGGGCAAAACAATTGCCATTAAACAAGATTTAAAACGTTTTGATCAAGACGTTTCGTTAGTAGCCCTACCTTATTTAGTCAATAATAAGCTTATAGGTGGAATATTACTGACTTCTCCCATCAGCGGTTCTACTGAAGTCATTTCAAAAATAAATCAATTTTTGCTGTACACGGTCCTTATTGCCTTTGGAATTTCCTTTTTACTTAGTTGGATATTGTCTAGAATCCATGTGAATCGTATTAAAAGAATTCAAGAGGCTACCTCTCTTGTTTCAGCCGGAAATTATTCGGTTAAATTAGACTCTTCCAACTTTGATGAAATTGGAGAATTGGCAGAGGATTTTAACCATATGGTTGAAAAATTAAACAGCTCTAACGAAGAAATCGAAAGCTTGGAAAATCGCCGGCGTCAGTTTATGGCCGATGTTTCACACGAACTACGGACGCCATTAACAACGATAAGCGGTGTCATCGAGGGAATTCGAAATGATATGATTGCCGAAGATGAAAAGGAAAAAGGCATTCAACTTGTCAGTAAAGAAACCAAAAGGCTTATTCGTTTGGTAAATGAGAACTTGGATTATGAAAAAGTTCGTTCCAATCAGGTTCAGCTATTTAAAGAGGAAATCCAATTATTTGAACTTTTAGAGATTATAAAAGAGCAATTAGACCCTTTGGCTGAAGAAAAGCAAAACGAAATATTGCTGGATGTACCTGAGGATGTTTTCGTTCATGCTGACTATGATCGTCTAGTGCAAATCATCATGAATATCACAAAAAACAGTATTCAATTCACTGAACAAGGAACAATTAGTTTAAGAGGGGGAGCTGGTCTTAAAGAAACGATTATCGAAATAGAAGATACCGGGATCGGCATTAGTCCTGCTGAAATCGAAAATATTTGGCGACGTTTCTATAAAGCTGATATTTCAAGGACAACTAATCCTTATGGAGAATTCGGACTAGGACTTTCAATCGTCAAGAAACTCGTTCAACTACATAATGGCGAAATTAACGTGACAAGTGAACCGAACAGAGGGACCAAATTCACAATAAGAATTCCTATGTAAAAAAAGTCGCTTATTCTGCGACTTTTTTACATGGCTCGATGTTTTTTCTTGTAATAATTTTTAATACCTTCGCTAAGCATCAAGAAGGTAATAATCATAAATGAAATAAACAGGACAGTTGAATATGGAATCCACGGCTTCATCCACATATCCCTCATAATCGATTGCAAAAATCCCGGATAAGCAAGGGAGGTATTAAGAGGTTTATACCCTCCGCCTAATTGTGAGACAAACTCACTACTGATAAATATTTCTACTACTGCTAACTGAGCCATTAAAAATAACACACGCCCAAGGTCCATCACAAATTGTTGGATAATCTGCGGTCTTAAGTGAGGAAGGTAATGTCTCCACATTAGTCCAAACCTCGTTGTTCCAGTGGTCACAGCTGCCTGAATAAATTCATTTCCCGAAAGATAAACGATCTGATTTCGAAAAATTTCTGCGACTCTTCCAACTTCTACTATGGCAATAATAAATAAAAACCAAAAAAATAAATGGTCAGAAAAATAAAAAAATGGGATACCGATAAATAGTGCTACTAAAAAGATTGGTGGGATAAAGGATAATAAATAATTCCAGCCATTTAAAAGCCAGCGAACAAACTTGAAATAAACTGCTGCAGCCCCAAGCGGAATGGCGATAAGATATCTCATTATCCCAGCTGCAAACACAATCATTAATGTTTCCCTTGTCCCAATGACTAAAAGACTAAGCATATCTCGCCCATTATAATCAGTCCCTAGCAAATTATCTTGAGAGGGAGCATAGGGAGGAATACGGAATCTTCCTGACTCATCCTGTTTTATTAACACTTCTTGTAATTGATTATCAATAAATGGGAGATATGGTCCCACGGTTGCAAATACTAGTAAAATGAAGAAGAAACAGCCGCCAATCAATAAAGGAAGATTTCTCATACTGTTTCCTCCGTCCGATTTTTATCGAATTTAAAAATAGCAAAATGACTAATGATATGAACGATTAAGATAAAAAAGGTAAAAATAAGCGTAAAGGCAATCGCTAACGGAACAACGCCGAGATCACGTGTTCCACCTACAAACACCATAGCAGAAGGAAAAATGGAACTAAAGAAATAATATCCTGCCCCTTGGTAGCCCATAAATTTTTCAATAATAAATAAATTGGAAAGCATATACAAGGTTATCGAGCTTAAATTAGTCATTATCGTAACCCAACAGTTCCAAAGTACATGCTTGTAAAGTATTTTGTTATAAGAAATCCCCTTTGATTTGGCTGTTCGAATATAGTCCTTACGCTCCTCGACCTCAAAAGCAGTGGAAACAATTCTAGCAATATAGAAAAGGGGATAAATCATCAGATAAATCGTAGCCATGATAAAATTATCAGGCTTGTCACTACCGAAAACGTCTACATAAAAGAATAAACCTTTTTCGTATAAATACATTAATCCTAACTGAATCGAAATCACAACAAAAAAATCTGGCACCGATAGGAAAAACCAGGTAGTTCCCTTTCCGACAATATTCCATTTGCTTAAGCTCAGCCTATAATCAAGCATTCCTTTTAGTAATCCGAGAAAAAAGCCGATAATGATGGCCGGAATAATAACACCGAAACTTTTAGTAACGGATAATATCAAAATATCATTTATCGAGTAATAATCATTGTACATTCCTAACGAATGATTTTCGATAACAAAACTTACAATTTCCTTAACCGCTTGAACATGTTTGTCAAATGAATAAACATATTCGGCCCCTAAAAAAACCCCTTCTTCCGTCTGTTCGTACTTTGCATCCCGAGGCATTAAAATAATCAATATTATCAGGACAGATGCGATCAACCAAGTGAAAACACTCCTCCCGATGTTTTTCAATAAAAACAACACAAATCCCCCTTTTGTCTGACTAGGTAGTCGGTATCTTAAAATTATTCAACGAAACTGTGTCAAATTCCTGTCGATTAATAGAAAATAAATGGAAATTGATAATAATTTTTTCCCTGAGATTTCTAATTCTCTTAACTATTTGTTCATAATTTGGTCATAACTTCTGTCTAGAATAAGGTTATATAAAGGAACACAAGGAGGGTCTAGGATGTCTGATTTTAATCAATTACCACAAAATCCTTATTCAATTGAAGAACCAGTAAAGGTAAAAAAGAAAGGCCCATCAAAAGTAAAAAGTTTTGCCAGTTTAGTAGCTGCGGGAATGGTGGGCTCTGCATTAACGTTAACAGTGGCACCTTTTACAACGGATTTTTTCCAAAAAGAAGCTGCGGTAGAAAACAAGGCATCAGAAAATATGAATCAAGCAGCAACTAATACTTCAGGAATCGTTCCAACTCAAACGTCTGTTAAAGCAGGTATAAACTCTACCTCTATTGCTGACATTGTTGAAAATGCCTCAAAAGCTGTCGTCGGAATCGTCAATAAACAGACACGCCAAGACTTTTTCTCAAGAAGTTCAGGACCGGTAGAGAGTGGTTCTGGCTCGGGGGTTATTTTCAGAAAGACAGGAGGAAGTGCCTATATTGTGACGAACAACCATGTCGTCGAGGGGGCATCAGAAATTGAAGTTTCCTTCTATAACGGCGAAAAGACAACCGCACAGGTAGTTGGGGCGGATGCTTTAACAGATTTAGCGGTTATTAAAGTGGATGCTAAATTTGCAACGCATTTATTAGAAATAGGTGACTCTTCCAAACTTCGTCCTGGAGACCAGGTACTTGCGATTGGAAATCCACTCGGCTTAGATCTATCACGCACTGTAACACAAGGAATCGTCAGTGCGGTTAATCGAAGTGTTGCTGTTGACACATCAGCAGGAGCATGGGATTTAAACGTCATCCAAACGGATGCAGCGATTAACCCAGGGAACAGTGGAGGGGCACTGATCAATACCACTGGCCAATTAATTGGGATTAATAGTTTGAAAATTTCTGAAAGCGGGATTGAAGGTTTAGGTTTTGCCATTCCGAGCAATGATGTGGTGCCGATTGTGAATGAAATAATTGAAAGTGGAAAAATTAAACGACCTTATATGGGAGTAAGCTTAGCTAATATCGAGGAGGTTCCACGCAGTTACTTACAAAACCTCCCTAATTCAGTCGAGAATGGCGCTATCATCACTTACATTGATTCAAATTCGGCGGCAAAGGAAGCCGGTTTACAGGTTGAGGATGTCATTGTTTCTATAAACGGTCAACAGGTTAAGAATTCAGGAGATATTCGAAAATATATGTATGCCCATACTAAAGTGGGAGATAAGGTAACCTTAAAGCTTTATCGGGATGGAAAACTAATAACAGTCGCATTAACACTAAAAAGCAACCAAGACACAAACTAATCTTAAATCGAAAATCTTCTCAAGAAAATTAATAAATCCGAATCAACTAGTTCATAATTTTTTCACAAGAAATTGGATAAGCTAACGTTGTAAAAATATTCCTTAAAAGGAGAGTTACAATGTTTAGCAAAAAGTTATTAGCATATGTAGTGTCCGGAGTGTTAACAATTGGTGTTGTAGGAACCATTCCGGTTGTCGCTTCAACAAAGATCCTTATACCAGAGGCTAAAGCTGAGCAGGGTCTTCACCAGCACCATTTTAAAGGAGATATGGAATCCCTCAAAAAATATGCTGAACAATTAGGAATTAAAACAGAAGGTAAAGATGAGGAATCATTAAAAAAGGAAATCATGCTACATCATCTTACTAAAAAAGCAAAAAAATTAGGCATCTCAACCGAAGGAAAAGATGCTAAGACTTTAAGTAAGGAAATATTTGAGACAAAGATCAAAAAGGAAGCAAAAGAATTAGGGATTTCAACAGAAGGAAAGGACCTGAAGGAACTAGCGAAAGAGGTATGGGAAACCCATTTGAAAAAAGATGCCAAGGAACTTGGGATTAGCACTGAGGGCAAAGCCATGGGTGACTTAGCCAAGGAAGTGTATGAAGCGAAAATTAAAAAAGAAGCAAAAGAATTAGGAATATCGACAGAAGGAAAAGACATTCGTGACTTGGCAAAAGAGGTTTGGGAGACAAGAGTTCTCCGAGCTGCAGAAAAACTAGGTATTCATACAAAGGATAAAACAACAGAGGAAATTTTCCATGAAATTATTCGTAATCATGGCGATAAGTTAAAGGAATTAGATTTATTCCCAAACCGAGGTCATCACCGTGCATTCTTTAAATATCACCAATAAAAAAAGGTGATTCCCCAAACTAACGGGAATCACCTTTTTATTTTTCTAGTTCTTCAAGCTTCAGCCAGTCTTTTGACCAGTTTTCAAGCTCGCGTAAAATTGGTTCGAGAGCCATTCCTTTTTCTGTTAGGGAATACTCAATTCGCACCGGAGTTTCAGGAAAAACTTCCCTTTTTACGATACCCTCTTGTTCTAAATCTTTTAAACGCTCGGAAAGAAGTCTACCACTAATTGGTAGCGAAGATTCAATTGAACAAAAGCGTTTAGGTCCATTAAGTAGTTGATATATAACTAAACCTGTCCAACGTTGGCTCATGATTTTCATTGCTTTTTCAAATCTAGGACATAACGTAGAAGATTGATCCATTTTACATCACCTCTCTATTTTATTATAACCGAATATTATTTTTAATAACATATTTATCTTTAGAAAAATACTTACTTGACGTATATTCATAATATAATTATACTTACTTACGATAAGTAAGTAAAGGAGAGATAATGATGCAATCACTATTTTTAGCGCACGGTTCACCAATGAATGCGATCGAGGATAAAGAGTACACCCAATTTCTTGAACAATTTGGTAAAACTTTGCAACCTAAGGCCGTTGTTATTTTTACTGCTCATTGGGAAAGCGAGGTCCTAACGATATCCTCCTCTGATCAAACCTATGATACAATTTATGATTTTTATGGTTTCCCGGAAGAATTATATCGAATTAAATATCCTGCAAAAGGTTCGGCAGAGCTCGCGAATAGGTTAGCTAAAGAATTTACTGAGCAAGGTATTCCTGTTAATAAGGATATGACACGCGGACTAGATCATGGCTCTTGGACATTACTTCGCAGATTGTTCCCAAATGCCGACATTCCGGTTGTTCAAATTTCTGTCCATCCATTTTTGCATCCAGAAAAGCAATATGAAATTGGTAAAGTACTCCGCGGTCTAGGTAATGAAGAAGTTTTAATTATTGGTAGCGGTGTAACTGTTCACAATTTAAGAATCATCAAATGGGGGCAAACTACTCCTGAAGATTGGGCTGTTGAATTTGATGACTGGTTAATTGAAAATATGGGAAAAGGGGATGTGGCTGCGCTGTTTGATTATGAAAACTTAGCTCCACATGCCCGGACGGCAGTTCCAAGGCCGGAGCATTTTGTGCCTCTATTCATTGCCATGGGAGCAGCAGACTCCTTAGCCAATGCAAAGGTTATTTTTAGAAACTACGAATTTGGAACATTGAGCAATATTTGCTTTCAGTTTTAACACGACATAAATGCATTCTCTACAACAAAAATGATCATATTTAAAGCCAGAAATGTCGTAGAACACGATTCTCTACGACATTTCTGGCTTTTTTATACCGAAATATCCTTGGTTGCTTTTTTCTGAATGAGAGGTTGCTTCCTTGCGTGTAATGCAAAATAAACAGCAATACCGATTAATACATATAGTGAGCTATTAAGGTAAAATGCCCTAAACCCAACATCAGCAACTATCATCCCAACAATAAACGAACCGAGGCCAATTCCGGTGTCAAATATCGATAAAAATGTCGCGGTGGCTGTACCGCGTTTAGCAGGCTCCGCCTTTGCGATTGCAATTGTTTGAAGAGATGGAAAAATCGTTCCATAGCCAATTCCTATCAAAGCAGCTGCTATTAGAAAGGCAAAAGCTGTTTGCGCGCCACTTAATACAAGCATACCAATAGAAAAAAGAAAAATTGCTGGGTAAATGATGATATTTGCTCCAAATTGGTCAAACCATCTTCCTGTAAAAGGTCTTGATAATAGTAGTACAGCAGCATATACGACGAAGAATAAACTGGAGACTTCTAGTAAACCAATTTCCTTTGCATAAACGGAAACAAACGAAAGAATTCCTGAATAAACTATCGCAAAAAAAGCACCTACAATGGATATTGGTACTGCTTTAGCTTCAAAAAAGTTTTTAATATGGAAACCAGTATGGATGGTATTATTACTTTGATTTTTCGGCACTTTAATAATTAAGCCAGCAATTAGAGCTAAAATTGCACAGATGACGCTAATAATGAATAATACAGTGGAGTCCCAACGTTGAATGGCAGTTAACCCAACAAACGGTCCAATGACCATCGCTAAATTGGTCGACATAATAAAATATCCCATACCTTCCCCGCTACGCGCTCTTGGAATAATACTAGCCACAAGTGCACCAGCTGCTGTTGTTGCCATCCCGAATCCAATTCCATGTAAGAATCGGACGATAAGAAGCACTGGCATTGTATTAGCAACAAAATACAGCAACGATGATCCTAGGAAAATAAATAAAGCAGTTACGAGGATTTTCCTTAATCCGATTCGTTCAATCGCAAAGCCTGCAATCGGTCTAATGATAATCGCAGAAATTAAAAAAACAGTGGTCATTAACCCTGCTTCCGTTTTCGAGCTGCCAAATTGTTGAATAACCAAGACAGGTAAACTAACTAGTAAAAAATAAAAAGTCATAAACAAGAAGAAATTACTTAATGAAATACTAATAAAATCCTTTGTCCATAATCTAGATGACTGATTCACTGGTTTCACTCCTTTACACATGACTCTATTAGGGAATATATTTCGTGACTCTAAATATCTACCTAAATAACTATATCATTATAATAAAAACTTAGTCAAGGTTACTCTTATAGGCATTAGGTTGTAAGTCTGAGTTTTTTTGCCAAAACTTATCTAAGGGTACTAGGTATATTTAGGTACTTTAGTTAATAAGAATAGAACAATTTCAGTATTGGGGGAGGATTCAGAGTGATGAACGGTAATGAACCCATATTACATGCTGATACAGGTGTTACTTCTGGATTGTTTGTTGAACGGTCTTTAAATGAAATACGCTTTTGGGCTAGGATAATGAAAGAACACTCCTTTTTTCTACGATTGGGTTTTAGGGCAGAGGATACACAATTAATTCAAGAGGCTAATCAATTTTACCGAACATTTGAACAAATTGAAAATTCCGCACAGTCATTTACTAATCAAACAGACCCAGAACAAATTAGGAGATTTAATTCCGAAGTTCAACAAGCAGCAACAAATATTTATCTATTTAAACGAAAGGTACTTGGGCTAATTCTTACATGTAAGTTGCCTGGAGCAAATAATTTTCCACTACTTGTTGATCATATAAGTAGGGAAGCTAATTATTTTAGAAAACGATTAATCCAATTAAATGAAGGAAAATTGGATGCCCTACCAGATGCGATTATTAAAGAAAATGTCTTCTTCTTACGGATAATGGCTGACCATGCTAAATTTATTGGTCATTTGCTAGATCCGTCCGAAAGGAAATTAATTGATGTAGCACGGAATTTCAGTAATGATTTTGATGAGTTATTGTACCAAGCCAGAGATTTGGATTCTATGAGACCACAATCTCAAACAGTTCCCCTTTTGGATCAATTTTTAGATCAAAACCGCGTATCAGTTTCGTCTCTTCGGGATTTTAAGAAGACTGCAAGAGATTTAATTGAGCAATGTAAAATAAAAAGTATTATCCATCCACTACTAGCAGACCATGTTTTCAGGGAGGCAGATAGATTCTTAGAAATAATTGATATGTTTGATGCCCATCTTACTAGTGGTAAACAACAACCTAGAAATCCGTATTAAGGATCTAATTATAAGAAAAATAATAAGCAGAAAATATGCAAGTTTTTGTGCATATTTTCTGCTTATTTACATTCTCAAGGACGTGTTACAACATCTATAGCACTTGGACATAGTGTAAATTGCTTGAATTAATTTGGGGAACTTACGATCCCACGTTTATTTAGATTCTACGGTATAGACTGCTATTAAAACTTTGGCAATCTCATCTCCAATGTTTTTAACGAAGTGGGGGACACTTGCACACCAACTGAATGTGTCACCCTGTTCTAAAATATAGGAGTCCTCGCCTTGTTCTGCGAGAATTTTGCCCTTCAGGACTAAGTGACATTCTTCCCCTTCATGTGCATTTTTTCCTCCAGTAGAAGCACCTGGGGCAAATTCCACCAATCTAAGGCTTAGTCCACCTCTGGAGGCTAAATGCTCTACTTTAAAATTTAAATCATTTGTAGTCGTTACTTCTCGATCTTTTTTTCTCATAACATTCATGTGTTCATCTTTTTCTAAAAGAAGATAAGGTAAAGGAACGTTTAAGAAAGATGCAATTGTTTGTAAGGTATTTATAGATGGAGAAGTGTTATTGTTTTCAACGTTACTGATAAACCCTTTTGACAGCCCCGTTCCCTCACACATTTGTGCAATCGTAATTTTTTTCCTGTTTCTAATGGAGCGTATTTGAGAACCGATATCCATGTTAATCACCTCAAGTAGTTTCTTAAAAGTGAACTTTATTTCATATTAACAAAAAAATCGTTGACAAGCCATATTTACCTTTGGTATTTTATTAAAGAACAAAGATTCATATAGAGAAACTTCAATGCACGAGGAGGTTTGGTAAACGAAAGCTAAAGAAATTATAGGAGTAGCAGTTAAATATTAATTTTTCCTATTTATCTCGAATTAACAATAATTAGTTTTGAGATTTATAAATAAAATCATAAATAAGGAGAGAATAACAATGAATAATAAAAACGAAATCGGGGCACTTATCTTACGACTAACATTAGGTGCATTATTTTTAATTCATGGGATTGTAAAGTTTCAGGGAGGAATTGAGAATATAGTAGGTTGGTTTAGCAGCATAGGGCTACCAGGATTTATGGCTTATGGAGTTGCATTGCTTGAAATCATCGGTGGTATCGCTTTAATTATTGGTTTGGCTACTAGATATGTTTCTGCATTATACGCATTATTGATGATTGGTGCGATCCTAAAAGTAAAACTTTCCGTTGGTATTTTAGGTAATGGACAAATGGCAGGATATGAATTAGATTTAGCTTTTCTTGCAATGGCAGTATTTCTTGTAATTAGTGATAGCAAGTTATTATCAGTCGATCAACTATTTACTAAAAAGAATTCCAATAAATTTAGAAAAGTTGCTTAAGTGTGAAGGTCGTACTATATCATTCACAAAAATTAGATGGAATAATTGATAGATATGAAACTAATTAAAAGTCAATCGAAAAATTCGATTGGCTTTTTTGCCCTAACGAAACATAGTTTTCTTCCTCTTAGAGTTGTTTATTATGGAAAAAAGGTTGCTATAGACCCACCCAAATTTACTTTGCTATTATAGATTGGCAATAAAGGGAGGTCATTTTTTTGGAGGAAGCTAAATATAACGATCTTAAACGCGGAGAAACCGGAGCCATTATTAGCATTATTTCCTATATTTTTTTGTCCGCATTAAAAGTGATTATCGGTAATTTGGCAGGGTCAGAGGCTTTAAAAGCAGACGGTCTTAATAATGCAACCGACATTGTCGCCTCTGTAGCGGTATTAATCGGATTAAAATTTGCCCAGAAACCAGCCGATAAAAATCATCCATACGGGCATTGGAAAGCCGAGACGGTTGCTTCCATGGTTGCTTCATTTATTATGGCAGCTGTTGGGATTCATGTTGTCTATGAGGCGATTCATAAATCTATTATTGGCGATTATCAATCGCCAGGATTAATTTCTGCATGGGTTGGCCTGTTCTCTGCTGTAGTCATGTACTTTGTTTATCGCTATAATCGGAACCTTGCTAGGGAAATCAAGAGTCAGTCTGTTATGGCGGCAGCTAAAGACAATTTATCGGATGCCTTAGTCAGTATTGGAACAGTTATTGGAATAATTGGTGCGCAACTGGAACTTCCATGGTTAGACCCATTGACTGCTGTGATTGTGGGACTAATAATATGCAAAACAGCTTGGGAAATCTTTAGGGAAGCATCCCACCATTTAACTGATGGTTTTGATGAAGAAGAAATACTAGTGTATAAGGATACGATTCTTAACACTATCGGAGTTAGAGCCGTTAAAGATATTAAAGCGAGGTATTACGGGAATAATCAGGTTGTTGATGTGGTGATTTTAGTACAATCTGAACTAAGTCTTAAGGAAGCTCACAATATCGCTACAAATGTGGAGAATGAATTAGAGGAAAAACATGAAGTATATAATGTACATGTTCACGTTGAGCCACATGTTCAATGAAATGATGAATAATGTTGTTAACGAGAATTTCCAAAGGAGAAGGATTGTTTGATGGTGAGGGAAGATAAAATTTTATCGTATAAAAACGTACATAGTACTGCTAATTCCTATATGCTGTTAATAAGCTGGTCTAGAGGATAAAGTAACGATTAGCCATGCTTTCTCCCTTGCTTCATTAGCAGAAGGCAAGGCTGTAGAATTGGCCAATCGTCTAGCCACATTAGGAATCTCCATTGCAACATCTGTTCCAATCGGTAGAATTGTCATGCCAATCCCTTTGCTCCAAAAGCAGGGAGTAAATATTTTACTTGGGAATGATAGTATTACCGATCACTGGTCACCATTTGGAATTGGCGATATTCTTCAAAAGGCCCATCTTGCAGCATAATTGTATAATTGGAGCAATGAATACAATTTGTCTCGGTCATTATCACTAGCTACAGGTGGAATTACTCCATTAGATGAAAATGGAAAACAAGTTTGGCCAAAGATTGGCGACGAGGCATCAGCTGTCCTTGTCCCTGCTAGCTGTTCAGCAGAAGCTGTAGCCCGATTGCCAAAGCGAGTTGCGGTACTCCATAAGGGCAATTTGGCTTCTGGTTCTTTAGAAAGAAGTGGAGACTAAGTCTCTTTGTGAAAGTTTTTATCAAAAAAAGCCAATTGGCATATTCAATTGGCTTTTTTGGAATTCATACTATAGCGATACCTTTAGAAATTCTATGACTTGTCTTAAGGCATCCTGAACAATTGGATCACTAAAGTTTTTTTCAAAAACATGTTCCCCGTTAGGAATCGTAACGAATCTAGTTGTTACTCCTTTTTTCAGCAAAGCCGCCCGCATAAAAACGGATTGCTCATAGGGAACATCCGTATCAGCAGTTCCATGCAAAAATAGCGTAGGTGGAAACTCTTGATCGACCGAGTGAATCGGACACAGATTGACGATAGCTTCTCTATCAAAAGAGGGATTAAGACCGGTAATCTCTTGAACCCACATCCCTTGCTGTCTAGCATACAAATAGATAAGATAACGTTTTTCCACTGGCCCTTCGGAAATAACATCCTCTGATAAAAGAGTCATGGCAAGTTCATGAGGAATCAATTCCTTTTGACGATAAATAGTACTTGGATTAATAGCCCATTTGGCACTAATATCCCCATAGCCATAAAAAGAGACAATGGCAGATGGTTTAATATTAAAAGTACCCGTATGAAGAGCTAAAAAACCACCTGCTGAACCACCTACTACCGCTATCTTGTCTGGATTGATTGAAAATTGATTAACCCCTTCAGTCTTTAGCCAAATAAAGGCATCTTCTACATCCTTAAGAATGTCGGTTAATTTAGTTTCAGGTGCCAGCCTATAATCGATAGAAAAGATGGCGAAACCGTTGTCTTTATATATCTTGATCATTTCTTCACTAATATCTTCCCTTGATCCCCAAATTAACCCACCGCCATGAATATAAACGATTACAGGTGCGGAATCGCTTCCAGTTCCATAAAAATCTGCCTTAAGTTTAAAATAAGAGTCTTTCTTATATATAATGGTTTTCTTGATCATCACCATTTCACTCCCAAGTATGTCGTCCTATAGTATCCTAAGCCATCTTTTCTTATTTTGTCAAAAGTAGAAATGTTTCAAAAAAGGCTAATAATTTTGACAATACAAACATACAACTTTTTTCTATAATTAAAATAAAGTTCAAAGAAAATGACCGCATTGGGTTCGATATTCTTATGACAAAAAAGGAGGAAAAAGAATGTTTTGGCTGAAAAATGTAAGATTAGAAACAGGTTATGAAAAATCAAATAATGATGTTGTCGGAACCATGACAGAACTATTTGATTTGTTAATAGTGGATGGAACAATTTCGAAAATAGTGAAATCAGCAGATAATAAATTGGATGATTTACTAGTAATGGAAGATCAAGGAATGCTTCTATTACCATCGTTTGTCGAAAAACACGTCCATCTGGATAAGACGTTAATGGGGGATAATTGGCTGGCCAATATTCCAGCGAAAAATGTTGTTGGCCGATGTGAGATTGAAAAAAATGTTTTAGCTTCGCTTCCAACTTCTACTCAAGAGCGAGCTGAAGTTTTACTAGGACGATTGCTTGATTTTGGTTCAACCCATATTCGTACACATGTCGATATCTATCCAGAAGTGGGCTTGAAGAATTTGGAAGGTGTGAAACGAGCACTTGAAACATTTTCGAATAAGGTTAGCTCCGAAATAGTTGCCTTTGCCCAACACGGTTTGCTTCGTTCCAATTCTGCAAAGCTTGTCAGAGAGGCGGTTAGAAACGGGGCGGGAATTGTTGGATCTGTGGATCCGGCAACGGTTGATAACAATATTGAAGCTTCGCTAGTCGAGTTAATGGATATAGCCGTTGAGGGTAATGCTAATATTGATTTACATTTACATGATCCAGGTCATCTTGGAACTTTCACGATGAGGAGGCTTGCCTATTTAACAAAGCAAGCAGGCTGGGAAGGGCGAGTGGCTGTTAGTCATGCATTTGGGCTAGGCGATGTATCCACAGCTGAAGCCTATGAAATGGCGCAAGTTTTAAAAGAAGCAGGGATTTCCATCGTCACAAGCGTACCAATCGGACGCAATATTCCACCTGTTAATCTACTAACAGAATGCGGAGTGGAAGTCGCTGTGGGTAACGATAATATTTTCGATACATGGTCCCCTCTTGGAAATGGTGATGTTTTAGAGAGACTCTGCCGCTTAATTGAAAAGTATAGATGGACGAATGAATTCGCCCTTTCGCAATCACTGAAATATATTACTGGTGGGTTAACGCCTTTAAATAAAGAAGGAATTCAAGTTTGGCCAAAGGTAGGGGATGTGGCTAACATGGTATTAATCGAGGCAAGTTGTTCAGCAGAAGCAGTTGCCAGACGATCAAAGCGTCAGGCTGTTTTCTATAAAGGGAATCTCGTAACCGGTTTATTAAATTAACATGTTTTTCATTTGCCAAAAAGGGATGAATGCTATTCATCCCTTTTTAAACGATTGGTATGCTTTAAAAGTTAAACAAATCGCAATCGAAATGAGAAAGCTAATCCAAATTCCGATTAAATGGCTGGAATACGAAGTTAATATATACCCACCGGCTGTCCCCATAAACGAAGCAAACGGTATAATAGCAGGCAGTTGCTGTTTACTTAATATGATATAGAGCATTGGTCCTATCATAGAACTATAAATATTTCCAAAGAAAAATAATAATTCAAGCGGGTTAGGCGTCAACAAACTAACAATGATTAATAAAAATAGACAGATTGTACCAGCAAAAAGATAGGTGAAGCTCCATCTTTCGCGATTAGTCAGTTTGCGAAATACTTCTAATACATTACGAACAAGTAGAGTTGAAGTGGCGTGGATTTCCGCACTAATCGCAGATGAGATCGCACTAAAGCAAAATAAAACAAACAAGACGATTAGAACCGTAGATTGGATTTTTTCGATTAGTTTAAAAATCAAAGAGTAAATGTTTTCATAGCTTCTACCAAAAATGATAATCATCAATAATGACGATAAGGCAAGCGGAATGGTAGCCCAAATAATTCCGGCTAACGTAAAGGTAAGCTTAATCTTTTCTTTACTGATCATATATACTCGTTGCCAAGTGGCACGATCGATTAGCATTTGTCCAAAGCCAATTAAGATCGCTGTAAAAATAAACAAAATGGCTTCATGATTTTTTATATATAACAAATAAGGGTGGTAAAGCTTGATTCCTTCATAAACAGGATAGACTCCTTCTTGAATATAAAAGTAAACAGGAATAATGATGACGGCACCAAAAATCAGAGCAACATTGATGCCTGCCAACTGATGAATTCTTTGAATCCCACCGACACCGCCAACGAAAAAACAAAAGCTTAAAAATAATAGCATTCCGACAAAAATAGGAAATGGGGAAATCATATGGAGTAAGATCCCTGCACCCATGGCCTGTACAAATAATGAATCCATACTTGTAATCAAAAGAATGGTGATCATATACCAATAGCCTAATGGGGTTAGTTTTTGACGTAATATATCACCAATCGTTAAATGTTCAGGATACTTTTCACGGATTTTTTTGGCGATAAACCCAAATAAAATAAGAGCTAATGCACCCATAAGAGAGTAGCCAATTCCGCCAGTTAATCCATATTTGATTAACGTTTCTGGTGAGGAAAGAATCGTATTTCCAGTTACCCATCTGGCTAATAAACTAACGACTCCAAATCCTACCCCGAGCTTAATTGCTCCAGCAATATAAAATTCATAGTCACTACGCTTCAACGGTAAATCTCCTTTAAACGGTATTCCCGAGGCGATTGTCCAGTCACCTTCCGAAAAATTTGACTAAAATAGTGCTGACTGTTAAATCCACATCTTTCTGAGATGGCATTTATACTTAAATCAGGAAAATCAATTAACATCTTTTGGGCTTCTTTTAGACGATAATCATTTAAGTATTCAGAAAAGCCCATGCCAACCTCTTCATGAAACTTTCTACTTAAATAGGCAGCATTAATATGAATTTTAGATGCTAAATAATTTAAGGTTAACTTTTCACTGTATTCCTGCTTTATAATTTGTAGGGCCATGATTATTTGTTCAGAGTATCTCCCGACTCTATCGTAACGTGCCAATACCGCTAATAGTTCCTCTTCAATGACGGGCTTAGTAATATAATCGACGACCCCAAGTCGTATTGACTTTTTGGCATATTCGAAATTCTGGAAAGCAGTGACCATGATGATATCCATTGTATTAGATTCCGAAAGCTCCGCTGCTAAATCTAAACCGGATTTACCAGGGAGTCCAATATCAAGAAATGATAAATGGATATTTTGCTGTTTTACCATTTGTAGTGCTTTGGAAGCATCCCCAGCTTTAAATATTTGCCAATTAGGAAATTTCTTCAGTAATAAATATTCGAGTTGCTCTAATTCAAGTGGCTCGTCATCGACTAACAGAATGTTCAATTTTTTTGCACCTCTTTATAATCTGTTTTCATAACAAAAGGAAAAACTGCGATAACCTTGGTACCACCGTAGTCATTCGATAATTGTAAATCTGATTGTGAATTTGGAAACAGAAGCTCAAGCCTTTTAACGATATTTTCTAAACCAATTCCACCATTGGGAGAGCCCTGTGAGTCACTTTCATTGGAGCTGTTCCAAACAATGATCTGTACTTCTTTTTCGATTTTCTTAATATAAATTTTTAACAATGCATCTCCGGAATATTTTTCAAACGAGTGCTTAAAGGCATTTTCTACAAGCGTTTGAATTAAAAACGGGATAATAATGGCTTGTTTAACAACTGGTTCTGTCTGTATTTCATAGTGCAGTCGATCGCGAAATCTTGTTTTTTGGATGTCTAAATAGTAGCCTAGGTATGTCAATTCTTCCTCAATTGTTATAAAGGTATCACTCGTTTGATACTTAAATTTCAGCAACTTTGAGAGCGTTTCAATAGAACGAATTAATTCGTTTTTCCGATCTAACCTTGCTAAGCTAAGTATCGAGTTTAATGTGTTAAAAAAGAAGTGGGGTTGGATCTCTTGGTTTAATTGATTATAAAGAGCTGTTTGCAATTCTCTTTCAAGGGCTATTTCACGTGTTTGTTGTTCCAATAAGTCGATTCGTTTTTCAAAAATAAATAGAAATAATAAAGTAAAGGCACCTAATAAAGGGGCCAATACACATAACATAATGTAAATGGAGAAAGGTTCAATTGTAAGCATCGGACTAAATTCTCCGTTTCCTAAAAATGATAGAAAAAAGGGAGGATAGAATCTCCCTTTAATAAGTTTTTATTGTACTATTTCTTCGACAAGATGACAGCTAACAAAATGATTTTTTGCTAATTTTCGCAAAGCCGGTTCTTCCTTTTTACATTTTTCTGTTGCAAATGGGCAGCGTGTATGAAAGCGACATCCCGCTGGAGGATTAATTGGTGAAGGGACGTCTCCAGTTAAAATTACGCGTTCCCGTTGCATGGTTGGATTTGGAACGGGTATCGAGGATAACAATGCTTTTGTATATGGATGAAGGGGTGAATCAAAAAGATCCTTTTTCTCCGCGATTTCCACCACTTTACCTAAATACATCACCATCACTCGATCTGAAATGTGACGTACAACACTCAAATCATGTGAAATAAACAAAAACGTTAACTGGAACTGTCTTTGTAACTTTTTCAATAAGTTCAGTATCTGAGCTTGAATCGATACATCCAGAGCTGAAACGGCTTCATCACAAATAATTAACTTAGGATTTACTGCTAGTGCCCTGGCAATACCGATTCGTTGTCGTTGTCCACCGCTAAATTCGTGAGGATAACGATCAAGGGCTTCAGGAGGTAGTCCCACATATTGGAGTAATTCGAGCATCCGCTCCATTCTTTTAGACTTTTCAACGACCTTTTGAATAGCCATCGCTTCATTTAAAATTTGTTTTATCGTTTGCCGTGGGTTCAAGGAGGCAAACGGATCTTGGAAAATCACTTGCAAATCTCCACGCAGCTTACGCATATCTTTTTGCTTCATTTCTAGTATATTTTGCCCATCAAAAAAAACTTTACCATCTGTTGGTTCATCCAATCGTAAAATGGCTCGGCCAGTGGTAGATTTGCCACAGCCAGATTCACCTACAATACTAAGTGTTTCGCCCTCGAAAAGTTCAAAGGAGACATCATCGACGGCTCTAACGTACGTCCTAGGTTTAAAAATGGATTCCGCTTTAACGGGAAAATATTGTTTCAGATGATCTACTTTTAGTAATATTTTTTTCTCGATAGTCTGCTCCATTTTAGATCCCCCTCACTTTTTCGACTTGACTTGTCCATTCTTCACTGTATATCCAGCATCTTACTGTAGAGCCATCCCTATTCTCAATTAATTCTGGTTGTAAGGAAGTGCAAATCGGCTTCCTTAATGGGCATCTTGAAGCAAATCGGCAACCGGCTGGCATATTATATGGGCTTGGCACACTTCCTTCGATCGTTTGTAATTCATCCTGATCTTCATAAATATTAGGCAGGGAAGCGAGCAATCCTTGTGTATATGGGTGCTTCGGATTCATATATAATTGTTCCGTTGTCGCATATTCGACAATGTTTCCAGCATACATTACAGCGACTTTATCGCAAGTTTCAGCTACGACTCCTAAATCATGAGTAATCATAATGACACCCATACCAATTTTGGATTGCAATTCTTTAATTAACGCCAAAATTTGTGCTTGGATCGTTACATCAAGTGCCGTTGTCGGTTCATCAGCAATTAAAACCTCGGGTGTACAGGCAAGGGCCATCGCAATCATAACGCGCTGACGCATTCCCCCACTTAGCTGGAAAGGCTCTTGCTTCGCTCTTTTTTCTGGAGAAGGAATTCCAACGAGCTTAAGCATTTCCACTGATTTCGCCCATGCTTCCTTTTTCCCCAGCCTTTGATGTAATCTTAACGCTTCCGCAATTTGTTCGCCGACTGGGATAACCGGATTCAAAGATGTCATTGGTTCCTGAAAGATCATTGAGATTTCATTTCCTCGAACCTTGCGCATTTCTTCTTCAGATAAAGTCACTAAGTCTTTTCCTTTAAAAAGAACCGATCCCCCCGCGATTTTTCCAGGGGGGGAGGCGATAAGTCGAAGGATTGACAGGGAAGTGATACTTTTACCACAACCAGATTCTCCAACAATGCCTAAAGTTTCTCCTTTATGGAGCGTAAAGTCTATTCCATCTACGGCCTTGCTTACCCCACGTTTAGTTGTAAAATATGTTTTTAATCCTTTAACTTCTAATATTGGGTTGTTATTAGTCACGTGATCACCGCCTATTAATTTATTTCAATTCGTTTGTTAAAAAATCGATAGAATATATCCACGAACAAGTTGACGATAACGAAAATGAGGGCCGCAAACAATACTCCCCCTTGTACCATAGGAAGGTCACGCATTTTGATGGAATCGACAATCATTCGACCAAGCCCGTTAATGGCAAATATAGATTCAACTAAAACCGTTCCGCCAAGTAATGATCCAAATTGTAGACCTACCACGGTAATAACAGGAATTAGAGCATTTCTTAAAGCATGTTTATAAATAATCAGACGTTCACGAAGTCCTTTAGATCGTGCTGTTCGTATATAATCCTGACGAATGACATCTAGCATACTCGATCTGGTCATTCTTGCAACAATTGCGGCACCACCAGCACCTAATGTTAATGCCGGTAAAATCACATGTCGCAAGCTATCCCATCCGGCAACCGGTAATATTTGCAGTTTGACTGAGAAGAAATACATGAGCATTAATCCGAACCAGAAGCTAGGTAAAGAAATTCCGATAAGCGCAACAAGCATGACTCCAACATCTTGCATAGAATAAGGCTTCACGGCAGAAATGATTCCAGCGCTCATGCCTAAAATAATCGTGATCAGGATACTATAAAACGATAATTCCAATGTAATCGGAAGTCTTACTAGTATTTCATCAAGAACTGGCTGACTATTTTTCAAGGAAACTCCTAAATCCCCCTGGAAAATATTCATTAAATATTCAAAGTACTGAACAAATAAAGGGCGATTTAAGCCTAATTGTTCCCGAATTGCTTCAATCGTTTCTTTCGATGCCCCTTCACCTGCAAGCAGGACAGCCGGATCCCCAGGGACAAGCTGCATGATAAAGAATACAACGAAAGTAACTCCAATAATAACTGGTACTGTTTGAACTAATCGTCTCAAAATAAACATTAACATCGTACAAACCCCCTCAAAAAAATTATTTTTTCATTCTAGGATCAAAGGCATCGCGCAAGCCGTCTCCGAAAATATTAAAACCTAGAACGAGAATGGAAATAGTCATACCGGGAAATAACGCAATATATGGTGCAGAGAATAAGAAATCACGTCCATTGGAAAGCATCGTTCCCCATTCAGGTGATGGTGGCTGTGCTCCAAGTCCCAAAAAAGACAAGCCGGCAGCCGAGAGAATCGCCGTAGCTAAACGAAGTGTTCCTTGGACGATAATAGGTGAAAGAATATTTGGGAAGATGTGTTTTACAATGATCGTAAAATCATTTGCCCCAAGGGAACGAATTGCATCAATATACTCAAGTCGTTTGACCTCTAAAGTAGAACCGCGAACAATTCGGGCAAACAATGGAACCGAGAAAGCACCTACCGCAATCGTCACGTTAATCAAGCTTGGGCCAAGTGCACTAATAATCGCTAAAGCTAAAAGAATTCCTGGAAAGGCAAGCATGACGTCCATGATACGCATAATAATTGAGTCAACCCATTTACCATAGTAACCTGCAATAAGTCCAAAAATAATTCCGAAAAATGCACCAAAGGCAACTGCTGCAAAACCTACTCCCATCGATAGACGCGAGCCATAAAGAATTCTACTTAAAATATCTCTTCCTTTATCATCGGTTCCCATCCAATGTTCTAAAGAAGGTGGAGACAGCTTATTTTCTAGCTTAATTTCAAATGGATCGTGGGGAGCGAGTACCGGAGCAAAGAGAGCAACGAAAATATAGAAAAGAATAATAATTGCTCCAACCATTGCCGCTTTGTTTAACATCATAATAGAAAGGAAATCCTTCCATTTTGACTCTTTTGGTTGAATTTGGGTTGGTTGAGCCAACATTTCTGATTGTGTTTTTACTTCAACTGACATGTTTAATCCCTCCTAACTGATTCCTCCAATTCAAATAAAACTAAATTTGATGGATTAGATACAAATTATCAAATTTAGTTCGAAAGTAAATAATTTTCAAATTATTTGTCGAAATAGTTAAAAAACGTGTAAATATTCTGTAAATATTCCAGTCAATCATCTTCTATAATGCAAATAAGCATTTGCGAAAGGGTGGGAATAACCCAAACGTTTAAATGTCAGAATTTTAAAAACTTAAAAGGGAGGAAATAAACATGAAAAGAAGAATACGAAATGGAATTTTGTTTGTTTTAATCGGATTAATGATGGTGTTTTCGTCAGCTTGTTCGACGAAATCAAACAATTCTAAAGAGGCTGCTAATCAAGCAGGAGAAACAAAGGGAGGGGGAACGTTAACGGTAGTTCGGCTATCTGATGCAACGAAATTAGATCCACATTTTATTACTGATATTCCATCTGCCAATATCGTCTATCAAAAAGTATATGAGGGACTAGTAGCACCTGACAAAGATATGAACATTCAACCACTTCTTGCGAAAGAGTGGACAATTATCGATGATACAACTTGGGAATTTAAACTCCAAGAAGGAGTAACCTTCCACGATGGAGAAACATTCAATGCAGAGGCTGTCAAGACGACATTCGACCGCTTACTAGATCCAAACACAGGTTCACCACAATATGAAAAGTTTGCCATGATTAATGAAGTAAAAGTAATCGATGATTACACAGTACAGCTAAAACTTGATTATCCATATGCTCCACTTCTATCGATTTTAGCTAGTAATGAAGGAAGTATCATTAGCCCTAAAGCTATCAAGGAGAATCCGGAAACATTAGCCCAGCATCCAGTTGGGACAGGTCCATTTGTATTTGAAGCTTGGAAAACCGGTCAAGAAATTTCTTTAACTAAAAATGAAAATTATTGGGGAGAAAAAGCGAAGATTGACCGTGTTGTCTTTAAAGTAGTACCGGAAGATGCAACAAGACTTGCCATGCTTGAAACAGGTGAAGCACAGATCAACGACCAAGTTCCTGTAACCGAAATTGAGCGCATTGAAGCATCTAATTCTATGGGACTTTATCGTACGGAAGGGCTTGCAGTAGAATTTGTTGGTTTTAATACGAAGAAAAAGCCATTGAACGATGTGCGTGTTCGTAAAGCTATTAGCTATGCTATTGAAAGAGAAGCTATTATAAGCGGCGTTTATAACAATGTTGGTACTTTAGCAAACGCAGCAATGAGTCCGAAAGTTTTTGGACACAGTGATAACGTTAAGCCATATGATTATGATTTAAATGAAGCCAAGAAACTCTTGAAGGAAGCAGGCTATGAAAATGGTCTCGAGCTTTCCCTGCTAACAAGTGACCGCAAAGAACGAATCAATATGGCCGAAGTTATTCAATCTCAATTAAAAGGGATTGGTGTCAATGTGAAGATTCAAGTAATGGAGTACGGAGCATTTATTGGTATGATCGAAAAAGCTGATCATGATTTATTTATAAGCGGTTGGGGAAATGCAACTGGAGATGGGGACTATAATCAATACAATCTATTCCATTCTGCATCCCAAGGTGCTCCTGGAAACCATTTCTACTACAGTAATCCTAAAGTAGATCAATTGATTGAAGCAGCTCGACAGGAAACGGATAACGATAAACGTAAACAATTATATGAACAAGTTATGCAAATGGAATTGGAGGATGCCGTCTATATTCCAATCAGAAACTATGAACATATAGCTGCATACAGTAAAAATGTAAGTGGCTTCTGGCTAAACCCTGCTAGCTATTTAATGATTAACGATGTCGTTATTAAGTAAATAGTTTAGTAGAATTTTATTAAATATCTAATCTAAGTTAAAGAGAGAAAAGTACTTTTGCAACTTCAAAAGTACTTTTCCTTCATTTGCTAAATAGGAGGAGCTCGTATGTGTACTCTATGGATCACGAATGTCCGTTTAGAAAAAGGGTTTATTTATGAAAATGACAGAGTTGTTGGCACTGAGACAGAAATTTGCCATTTGAAAATAGTAGACGGGAAAATTTCTGAAATCACTCAGCAGGTACCGGATTATACAGAAAACCAAATCGATGCCAATGGACAATTGCTTCTTCCATCTTTAAGGGACATGCATATTCATATCGACAAAACTTATTACGGTGGGCCATGGAAAGCTTGTACGCCCATTACTAAAGGAATTTTTACTAGATTAGAAGAAGAAAAAGAACTTTTGCCGAAGCTACTTCCTACTGCACAAGAACGTGCCGAAAAAATGATTGAGTTGTATTTGAAACATGGACACACCCATATTCGTACTCATTGCAACGTGGATCCAGTTATTGGATTGGGAAACCTTGAAGCGACAGTAAATGCGCTAAAAAAATATGAAGACGTGCTTACATATGAAATCGTCGCTTTCCCACAGCATGGGTTGCTTAGAAGTGATTCTGTACAATTAATACGTGATGCGATGAAAAATGGAGCAACTTTAGTTGGCGGGGTTGACCCGGCAACGGTTGATAGAAACATTGAAAAATCATTGGCAACTATTTTTGAAATAGCGGTTGAATATAACAAAGGTGTCGACATTCATCTTCATGACCCGAATTCACTAGGTGCTTTTACCTTTGAAAGAATGGCGCATTATACTGGTGATGCAGGTCTTAAAGGTAGAGCTACCATTAGCCATGGTATTGCATTAGGAGATCTACAAGGAGAGGCCCTAACAGAAATGGCTGCTATCTTAAAAGAGCAAGAAATAGATGTCACGACCACTGTCCCGGTTAATCGCCCAACCATTCCAATTCCAACACTTGATCAACTAGGAATTAAGATATCTACCGGGCACGATAGTATTACTGACCACTGGTCGCCATTTGGTACGGGAAATTCAATTCAGAAGTTAGGCGTATTAGCGGAAAGATTTCGAATGATTGATGAATATTCACTTAATCGAGCATTAAAGTATGCCTCTGGTGGTGTGACCCCATTAAATGAACAAGGTGACCGGGTATGGCCGAAGGTTGGCGATAATGCGACGATGATGCTTGTGAATGCAACTTGCTCTGCTGAAGCCATTGCCAGAAGAGCTTCAGTGGAGGCTTTGTTTTTTAAAGGGAAAAAAGTAGAAAGTAAATTGAATGAAACAAATGCCGCTCAGGTTTAGGAGGATATTAATATGACGACTTCCTATTGGTTAACGAATGTTCGACTAGAAACGGGATATGTTCAAGATGAAAATGGTGCCTATGCTACGAAAACAGGGCTTTTTCATTTGAAATTTGAAAATGGAAAAATCATTGAGAAACAAGGAGATAACATTGCGGTCCCTTTAGGGGAGAAAACGGTTAATGCTAAAGGATTGTTGGCGATGCCTTCTTTTAAAGAAATGCATAATCACTTAGATAAAACGTATCTTTCACTTGATTGGACGGCTTGTACCCCTGTGAAAAACTTGAGAGAGCGCTTGCAATTAGAAGCACTTGAACTAGAAGAACTTGCAGGAACAGCTAAACAAAGAGCAAGTAAGATGATTGAATTACTCCTCTCACATGGAGCATCACATATTCGCAGCCATGTCAACATTGATCCATATATCGGTTTAAAGAATTTAGAAGGGATTCGTACAGCTTTAGAGGCTTATTCCGATAAACTCACTTATGAGATTGTCGCTTTCCCACAACACGGACTTTTTCGTGGTAATGTGATTTCTCTCATAAAGGAAGCAATGCGATCAGGAGCAGACATCGTTGGAGGCCTAGACCCAGCGGGAATTGACCGCAATATCGAAAAATCCCTCTATGAAACAATGAACTTAGCAACAGAATTTGATGCCGATATTGATATCCATCTTCATGATGGTGGTCATGTTGGTTTTTATACTATTGATAAGTTAACTGAATTGGTTGAAGAAGCAAAATGGCATAATCGTGCGGCTGTTAGTCATGCGTTTAGTTTAGGTGATGTGCCTGTAACACAACAAGAGGAGATGGCTACGAAGTTAGGTGAATTAGGAATGTCAATTATGTCAACGATTCCAATTAATCGTGTATTTCCTCCCATCGATTTATTAGATCGAAAAGGAGTAAAGGTCTACTTAGGCTGCGATGGATTCTATGATTCTTGGTCTCCGTATGGTACGGGCGATCTTTTAGAAAAAGTAACACGTTATTGTGAGCTTTACCGTAGAAGTGATGAAATATCGTTGAGTCAGTCACTTAAATTCGCAACAGGCGGGCTAATCAGCTTAACGACAGATGGTGAAGTTGCTTGGCCTCTTGAAGGTGATGAGGCTAATCTTGTTCTTGTTGATGCCTCGTGCACGGCTGAGGCAGTTGCCAGAACTCCGAAACGGGAAGCGGTCATTTTCAGAGGAAAAGTAGTATCGGGACAAATATAAGTAAAAGGGAAGGAAGCCTTGTTTCAAATTGAGGCTTCCTTCCTTTTGCTTACATATTCTCATGCCAACTGCCTTTTTGAAAGCTCTTATTAAGAAGTCTAAAAATTTTTAATGACAATTGGATTTGCAAGAGCTCCTCTGAGTTTTTTAAATCGCTATTTAAGATCTCCTTAATCTTTTCAATCCGATAAATGAGTGTATTTCGATGCAAAAACATTGCTTTGGCGGTTTCGCTTATATTTAGATTATTGCTGAAAAAGTTTTCTAATGTGACAATATAGCTTGTCCCATGTAAGCGGTCATGTTCATAAATAGCACCAAGGCTTTTCATGAAAAAGCCTTCAAGCTCAAAATCTTTAATATTGGAATCTAAAAAGTGATAGACAGAATGATCTTCAAAGTGGGAGACCCCGCCTCTGTCTTCGAATTTTTGCATAAGTCTGATCGATTCATTCGCTTCAGAAAAACTTTTATGAAGAGATTGAATGGTATCATATTGACCACCTATTCCTACTAGGAACATTGTTTCCGTAACATGCTTTTTAAGTATTTCGAAAATGTCATTTCCGTATTTTTTTGCCTCATGAGTAGTAATGGTGGGTCTATTTTCATGCTGGCCTACTAAAATAATGATTCGGTTGTTTCGGTGGAAACAGGTAATTTCACCTGGAATTAAATTTGTCTGCTCATATACTAAATCCACGCATTTGCGCGCTTTATTCTCTAGTTGAACCTTCCTGGCAATAAAATCATCACTTAAATGAAGCTCTTGTGAGTCAATATTTACGACCGCACAAAAATATTTGTATTGATAATTTAAACCATGTAATTCGCTTAAAGTCTGAATCGATTCACTTGAAGTTATTTTTCCGGTTAATAAATCATCAAAGAAGTCTTGCCTGATCTTTAGCTTCACTTCCTCGATTTCCTTTGCCTTAATCCGTTCCAGTGCCATGTTAGTAGATGCCTGTTCCAAAATAATATAATCAAACTCCGATAGTTCCTTTACCGTTTGCCAAACGACTATATATCCGTAGATATGATTTGCTACTGCAACAGGTAGAATGCGGCATTTTATTTCCATACCTTCTAGATGATAGATTCGTTTAATTGATTTTTTTATTTCACTAATATTGTTAGGAATGGACTCAATGAATGACTTTTTAAATACCGAACGATTTTTAACAAGATCAAGACAATAAGCTAATGGAACCTTATTGTCCTTATGTTCCGTGAAATGCAACAACTTCCAATCCCTATCGACAAGAACGATCGGATTCATAATCGTTTCAGAAAGTAACGAAGAAATTCGTTCAATTCCACCACCCTCTAGGGTGATTCTAAAAAATAAATTATGCATATCTAAGGTTTTTCGATTTAATAAATCGTATCTGCCAGAAGCTTTCTCATTGATTATCGATATGACCTTAGAAAGAGTATATTCAAAGGGCAATTCTATAAGAGGCAGCCCTAATCTGTTTGCTTCATCGATCATATTTTGAGGGAGTTTTTCGAAATATCGTTTCATTTTCACAATTAAACCAGCACAATTAATTTCGGATAGCTCTTTAATAATTCGATTTTGCAACTCTTCATTATCTTTAAAAATATAACCTGTCGATAACAGAAGTTCGTTTGGTGACAGCCAGTCAAAAGCTTCTGGATTTTCAATGATATTCACAATGGAAATTTCATTATTTATCCCCTTATCTCCAGCAACAATTTTAAGTCCATCAATCGCTTTAATCTCAAACAAATCTTTAACTGTTAACATTATTTTCTCACTTCCTTGTCAAAGAATGATCACAGACCATTGTATACCTTGCACAAATAGGTTCGAAACTTTTTGGTTTTGGTAAACAATGATTAATTTATGCATGAAGTCTAAAATAACGATTGTAAAGCAAATTGCTTAACTATCAATTTATAGGATTTCTGTTAAATCTACAACATTAATAAGAAAAACTTTCATTATTGGAGGTAGATCATTTAAAGGAAGTGACACTAGTGACATATGCGCGATCTGGTGATGTCGATTTTATTAAGCGGATTAAAGATTCAAGTTTTAGCGGATATATCCACAGCACATTTAACCGCACGATAAATCTTCAATGCTTTGAAAATGATGAGCTATATACGATTGCATGTAACCAAATAGACAATGGCCCAAATACGCTTGTAATTGAAAGGGAACGATTTGGTGATATCGAACTTGCGGTAAATACCTCGGTAATTACTGAAAATCAAAAGTTATATATCGGCAATCAAATGGTCATATCGGTTGAAAAGGCAGAGTTGTGGGAGAGTAAACTACCTAAATATCCTACCAATCCTGAGATATTCTATAAAAATATTTCAAAAATGAAAGAGTATATTAACCTTCATGGAAAGGATGGAGGAATAAAAAAAACACTCAAACCACAAAGCCCCTTTGATACGGAGATGTCAAAAATAATCGAAGAAAGAATCTCTATGTTACATGAAGCTTTGTTAAATAAAGAAATCTCCGATGCTTCCAAGAGTGCTATTAGATTGATTGGTCTTGGTCCCGGTCTAACGCCATCAGGGGATGATTATCTAGTCGGATTATTTACTATCCTGAATATCTCTAATAGTCCGTTGTTTTGTTATCGAACTTTGGCGGATCTAGTGGTACATGAGGCCAGAACATTAACCAATGATATCAGCTATATGGCTCTAAAGAAAGCGTCAGTTGGCCAAACAAGAGAATCAATCATTCATTTAGTAAAGTCTATTTTCACTGGTAAAGATGAGGAGTTTATTCTCTCTTTAAATAAAGTATTAACTATCGGCTCAACATCCGGGACAGATATTGCCTTAGGTATTTACAACGGTTTAGTAGCCAATATGAAAGCAGGAGGTCAAGTATGACTATACAAGTATTAATTAAACCAAACACATATGTTGATTCCGTTTCTTTAATGTCCTTATCAACCAAGGCTAATCAAGTTGAAGGCGTTGACCAAGCGATCATCGCAATGGGAACGGAAATGAACAAAGAAGTCATCCGAAACGTCGGGTTAATGACTCCAGAGGTTGAGGAAGCAAAAACAAGTGACCTGATGATTGTCGTAAAGGCGGCAACTGATGAATTATGTGAAAACGCTTTCGTTCAAATTGAAGAAATATTAACGAAAAAGGACACTTCAACCGGTGGGAAAGGTGAAGTGAAATATTCCACTATTTCATCTGCTGCAAACAGTATTCCTGAAGCGAATTTTGCGGTGATTTCTGTTAACGGTGCTTATGCGGCTAGAGAAGCAAAAAAGGCGCTTGAGAATGATCTTCACGTTATGCTTTTCAGCGACAATGTAAGTATAGAAGAAGAAATCGCGTTAAAGAATCTTGCTCATGAAAAAGGCCTTTTAATGATGGGGCCAGACTGCGGTACAGCAATTATCAACAATGTTGGTTTAGCGTTTGCTAATGCAGTTAGAAATGGAAGTATTGGAATAGTTGGTGCATCTGGAACAGGTAGCCAAGAAGTAAGTGTACGTATCCATGAATTTGGCGGCGGTATCTCTCAATTAATCGGAACAGGCGGCCGTGATTTAAGTGAAGAAGTGGGCGGAATCATGATGCTTGACGGCATTAGAGCCTTAGAAGCTGACGAAGCAACGAAAGCGATTGTTCTAGTATCTAAGCCACCTGCACCAAGTGTGGAAGACAAGATTTGTGCCCAAATCAAACAATGCTCTAAGCCAGTAGTCGTTTGGTTTATTGGCGGAAACGAAGAAAAGGTTTCCGCAGCAGGTGGACATTTTGCAAAAATGTCTAAAGAAGCAGCACTAAAGGCTGTCCTGTTAACTGGCGCTGATGAGAGCAAAATCAATAAAAAAGCGCTTAACATTCCGTTAGTTCATGAAGTTCGTGCAAAATTAACTCCGGAACAGAAATACATTCGTGGCTTATTCTGTGGCGGAACTTTATGTGATGAAGCGATGTACACGGCAATGGAAAAATTCGATAATGTGTACAGCAACATTCAGAAAAATCCTGAGTACCTTTTAAAAGATAATAATGTATCCCAAGAACACACCTTTATTGATTTCGGGGATGATGAATTTACCCAAGGTAAACCACATCCGATGATTGATCCAACTACACGAATCGAAAGATTTAAGCAAGAAGCGAAAGATCCTTCTGTTGGAGTTATCGTTATGGATTTCGTACTTGGCTTCGGTTCACACGAAGATCCAGTTGGAGTGATGCTTCCACATATTATCGAAGCAAAACAACAAGCGGAACAAGAAGGTAGACATCTAGAAATTTTAGGATACATTCTTGGAACAGAATTAGACCAACAAAACTATCAAGAACAAATTGATAAATTAATAGCTTCAGGGGCAACGCATGCATCTAGTAGCCAAAACGCTGGGTTACTAGCTCGTGAATTCGTTGTGAAAGGAGAATAGTTATGACTAAAATTAACGAACTTTTCAATAGTAAAATTCATGCCATCAATGTTGGAATTGAATTTTTTAAAGATGACATCTTAAAACAAAATGCTGGTGCGACACATCTTGAATGGAAACCACCAGGTGGTGGGAAACCAGAAATCATCTCTGCTTTAGATAAGTTGGAAGACCTTAGCGTTGTCGAAAAAATTGAAGCAGCAAACAAGCTTGCTGTTGAGAGAATTATTAATTCTCAGCCAGTTCTAATCGGTTTTGAACAAGCCATTAACTGTGTTCCTGGAATGACAAAAACAACGATTCTTCATGCGGGTCCTCCAATAGCATTTGAAAACATGAGCGGTCCGATGAAAGGTGCGGTTACAGGTGCACTAGTATTCGAAGGCTTAGCTAAAGATATTGAGGATGCGTACAGAGTTGCTGCATCAGGTGAAATTACATTTGCACCATGCCATGAGCATAACTGTGTAGGTTCCATGGCTGGGGTTACCTCTGCATCGATGTATATGCATATTGTTGAGAACAAAACGTATGGAAACATTGCCTATACAAACCTAAGTGAGCAGCTATCAAAGATTTTACGTATGGGTGCAAATGATGAAAGCGTTATTAACCGACTAATTTGGATGAGAGACGTATTTGGTCCAATCCTAAGCGAAGCAATGAAGCTTCATCCAACTGGAATTGATCTACGTTTAATGCTTGCCCAAGCTCTTCATATGGGTGATGAGTGTCATAACCGTAACGTTGCTGGTACAACGCTATTAATTCAAGCATTAACCCCTTATATTTTACAAACAAGTTTCACAACGGAGCAAAAGCGTGAAGTGTTTGAGTTCGTTGCAAGTAGCGATTATTTCTCTGGACCAACTTGGATGGCCATGTCTAAGTGTGCCATGGATGCCGCTCATGGAATTGAGAATAGTACCGTTGTCACAACAATGGCTCGTAACGGGGTGGAATTCGGAATTCGCGTTAGCGGTATGGCAGGAAATACATGGTTCACAGGACCTGCTCAAAAGGTTATTGGACCAATGTTTGCTGGTTACAAGCCAGAGGATTCTGGTTTAGATATCGGTGACTCTGCGATTACAGAAACATATGGTATCGGCGGATTTGCCATGGCAGCAGCCCCTGCCATTGTCGCCCTAGTTGGAGGAACAGTAGATGAAGCTATTGGCTTCTCTACTCAAATGAAAGAAATTACAACGACTGAAAATCCAAATGTCACCATTCCATTATTAAACTTTATGGGTGTTCCAACAGGTATCGATGTTCGAAAAGTTATGCAAACAGGCATTAAGCCAGTAATCAATACGGCTATTGCTCATAAAGAGCCTGGAATCGGTATGATTGGTGCGGGTATTACGTATCCACCAGTTGAAGCATTTGAAAAAGCGATCCTAGCATTAAGTGAAAATATTAACTAGGTTTTAACGACACATGGGGGAAGCTAGCAAATACTAGGTTTCCCTGGTGTCTCCCAATAATACATTTTAAGGAGAATTCTTATGGGAAAAGTAGCTTTTTGGAAAAAAGGAGACATTGCTGCTTCCTTCGGTTTGTTCGTTAATGTTTTGACAGACTTTTTGGTTATGATCTCACTACTAATCGGTGTAGTTGGCATGCCAGCAGAGTTTGTTTTTAAACGAATTGTTCCTGGCTTTGGATTTGCGGTATTGATATCCGGTACTATTTTTGCTTATTTTGCCTATAAATTAGCTAAGAAAACAGGTAGAACAGATATTACCGCACTACCATCAGGTTCTAGTTCACCTGGTATTTTTCTTATCGTATTTGTCATTATGCTTCCTTTATATCATCAAACACAGGATGCTGTTTTTACAACATCAGTCGCTGTGCTTTGGGGCTTTGTTGAGGCTTCCATTTTATTTGTAGGTGCATTTATAGGTGAAACAATTAGAAAGATCGTCCCAAGAACTGTATTGCTAGCAGCCCTGGCAGGTTTGGCATTTGTTTTCTTAGGAATGAACCCAATGCTTCAATCTTTTGAAATGCCTGTAGTGGCATTTGTTGCATTAATCATTATTTTTATGAACTGGTTAAGTAAACATCCAATATTTAGAAAAATTCCTACAGGTTTATTATTGATCGTAATAGGAACTGCCATTGCTTGGATCGCTGGATATCAAAATCCTGCTGATGTTACGGAAGCTCTAAAGTCATTTGGCTTTAATCCTCCAATGTTGCATTTAAATGGGCTTTTCGACCATATGGAAGCCGCTTTGCCATATTTATTGACTGCTATACCTCTAGGGTTATCAAACTTCATTTTTAATCTAGAAAACGTTGAAGCTGCTGCAGTTGTTGGAGATGAATACAATACTAGAGACGTTATGATTGCAAACGGTTTTTCTACTTTAGTAGGTGGCCTTTGTGGTAACCCATTCCCTGTAACCGTATATGTTGGTCATGCTGGTTGGAAAGAAGTTGGTGCAGGTTTAGGCTATTCCATTGCTAGTTCTGTTGCCATATTCTTATTATCGATTTTCAGTCTAATGGGTCTTTTACTTGCTGTAGTTCCAATTGCTGCTATTGTTCCGATGCTCGTGTTTATTGCGATTGTAACAGGGCATCAAGTTGTGAAAGAAAGTCCGAAATTTGAAGCTCCGGCAATCTTTGTTTGTTTCTTCCCATGGGTTGCGAACTGGGCACTAGTTGCTGTGAATAATGCACTTTCAGCTGCTGGTATGTCTGTGGGAGATGCTGCCAATCAAGTTTCTTCAGGTGCTCTGCATAATGCCGGACTTTTCTACGATGGTTTGCTTGCTCTAGGTAATGGTGCTCCTATTACTAGTGTACTTTGGGGGTGTATAGCGGTATTTACCATCCGTAACACGCCTATTGGTGGCATCATAGCCGCAGTGCTGGGAGCCGTGTTAACTTTTGTTGGTGCCATTCATACAAGTACTCTTGGAATTGCACAAGCGACTGCTATGCCTTTCGTTTGGGGATATTTACTAATTGCAGCGTTTTTAGTTTATAAACTCTATGTAAATAAGAAAGAAAATATTGGTCCTGTTACAGAGTAATACTGAATTGGAGGAATCTTATTATGGATTATATGAAATTAGCCGCAGAAGCAACGACTGTTGGTATGGCAAACAAAGTTGGTGGACCATTTGGTGCAACCATTGTACGAGGTGATGAAATTATCGCTGTCGTAAGCAATACAATGATGAGAGATACTGATCCATCTGCTCATGCTGAAATGGTTGCGATACGTGAGGCTTGTAAAAAACTTGGAACGATGGATTTGTCAGATTGTGTTATCTATGCAACTTGTGAACCTTGTCCAATGTGTGTATCTGCGATTATTTGGTCAGGTATTAAAGAAGTATATTACTGTAATACGAGTGAAGATGCTGATAAACACGGATTCTCTGATATGCATTTACGTAAGTATTTAACAGGTGAAGATAAAAGTGTTCTCAATATGGTTAAAGTGGAGCAAAGAGCAGATTGTGATGATTTGTTTGAGTTTTTCCATAAATTAAATAAATAACGTTGAATTATTATTCATCATTCTCCGGTATTGTGAACGACAATACCGGACGTATTTTTTAAATAGAATAATAGATACGTTTTACCATTTTGTATGAGCGCTAGTGATTACTAGTCATTAAAGAGGTGTAAACGATTGTGAGGACTGAAAATAAAGATCAAGAACTTATTAAGGTAAGTGAACAAGGGGATATAGAAGTAGTTTGTCAGCTCTTAGCAGAAGGGGCAAATGTTCACTTTAAGGATGCTGATGGCCGTACGGCACTAATGGCCGCAACCCAAAAAAATCATATCGAGGTTGTAAAGGTATTGTTAGAAGCCGGCAGTGATGTAAACACAAGAGATATCACCTTATTGACACCATTTATTTGTTCAGGTGCAAACGGTTTTCACGAAATACTAAGCTTAATGCTGAATTATGGTGCTGATTTAAAGAGTGTCAATCGATTCGGAGGAACAGCATTATTGCCATCCAGTGAAAAAGGCTATTTAAAAACGGTACAAAGATGCTTAGATGCTGGTATACCAGTAAACCATGCAAACGACTTAGGTTGGTCTGCGTTACTAGAGTCAGTTATTTTAGGGAACGGTGGGCGTCTTTATTCTGACGTAATTGAATTACTTGTTGAGGCAGGCGCGGATATAAATTTGCCAGATCGGGATGGGAAGTCTTCGCTTCAGCACGCAATTGAACTAAAGCAGGCTAAGGTTGTGCAAATTTTAAAGAAACAATATGTTGAAAGTAATGAAAATATCAAGCAAGCAAAATCGGATGCACGAGCTGACCAATATGAGAAAGCAACAGCTTTAATCGATAAAGCTCTGGAAAGCGATCAGAAAAACCTTGATTTAATCTACTATAAAGGGCATTTCCTCCAGGAATTAAAGAGATATGAAGAAGCGCTAGAACAGTATCAAAATGCCTTGGCTATTGATCCCAATGACTTAGATTTCTATTTTTATACTGCTAATTGCTTACGATTAATGAAAAAATCCGAAGAAGCCTTAGCTGAATACGATAAGGCAGTTGCCTTAGATCCTAATGATACGTTCTATCTATATCATAAATCAAATTATTTAAGAGAGCTTGGCAGACATGAAGAGGCAGTGCAGGCAATGAATCAATTATTAACCATAATGCCGAATCGCTATGATTTCTCTTTCCATAAAGCCAATAGCTTAAGATCTTTAGGAAGACACGAAGAGGCGATTAAAGCAATTGAAAATGCGATTGCCAATGACCCGACAAATCCTTTATATCATTCTCATAAACAAAAATCGATAGAATTACTCGGAAATTAAAAAATAATACCAATTAGGAGGTTAAAAAGTGGAAAAAGTAGTTATCGTTGCTATCGGAGGCAACTCATTAGTTCGTGATAACGGACGTGACTCCGTTCAAGATCAATATGAAGCAGTTGTCGAAACGGCAGTTAATATAGCTGATATGGTTGAGCAAGGCTATAACGTAGTTGTAACACATGGCAATGGACCTCAGGTAGGCTTTGGACTTAGACGATCAGAAATTGCCAATGAAGTAGCAGGAATGCCAGAAGTTCCGCTTGTGAATTGTGGTGCAGATACACAAGGTGGAATCGGCTATCAAATTCAACAAGCCTTAACGAATGAGTTTGCTAAAAGGGGTATTAACAAAAAAGTAGCTACTGTGATTACTCAGGTGGAAGTAAGCAAGGATGACCCGAATTTTATCAATCCAACAAAACCTGTAGGATCCTTTTTTACATTAGAACAAGCAGAAGAAATGAAAAAAGATCATCCAGATTGGGTTTTCATTGAAGATTCCGGCCGTGGTTATAGACGTGTTGTCCCTTCTCCAAAACCTATTGATATTGTGGAAAAGGAAGCCATTAAAACATTAATAGAGTCTGGATTTGTTGTCATCGCGGTTGGCGGTGGCGGGATTCCAGTTGTGAAATCGGATAATAATACCTACCAAGGTATTGATGCTGTTATTGATAAAGACTTTGCTACTAGTCTATTAGCCGAGCAAATTAAAGCTGATGCATTAATCATTACAACCGGTGTATCAAGAGTATGTATTAACTTTGGTAAACCAAATCAAAAAGCGTTAGAAAAGATTACAATTGAAGAAACAAAACAATATGTTGCTGAAGGTCACTTCCCACCTGGAAGTATGCTACCAAAAATTGAAGCGAGCTTAAGCTTTTTAGAGAACAATGGCTCTAGAGTCATTATTACAAATCCTGAAAGCTTAAAAGCAGCTATTAATGAGGAAGCTGGAACTCATATTGTTGCGTAATCAATAGTTGTGCAAATTGCCTAAACGGATCCTTCCATTTTTGGTTATTTTGAACATATTCTAGTTTTATGCAAATTGTACAATGAAAATAAATATTTTTCTATCCGGCTCTTTATTGTTTAGGGCCGGATTTCATTTTAACCAGAAGAATAAATCGGAAGGTGCAAGTTACAATATGATTAAACAGAATAAATTCTTAAGTACTTTTCAATGGTTTATCTTCTTACTTGTGAACTCTATTGCCCTTCCAATTGTTATCGGCAATGTGTTCCAACTGACATCGTCTGAAATATCGGAACTTATGCAACGAATGTTTTTTATCGTAGGGCTCAGTTCATTTATCCAAGCGAAATTTGGCCACCGCTTTCCCCTTGCAGATGGACCAGCAGGTTCTTGGGTGAGCATCTTTGTCATTTATGCTTCTATTGGACAGCAACAGGGACTCACCATGCAAAACAGTTTGCAGATTCTTTCCGGGGGCATCATCATCGCAGGCTTGCTTTTATTACTATTGGGAATGACTAAACAGGTGCAGAGATTGCTATTTCTATTTACTCCCATCGTGACGGGAATTTTTCTATTCATCTTAGCAGTCCAGTTAAGTGTCGTTTTTATTAGTGGAATGATGCCCAAAAACAGTGAAACAGGACAAATCGATCTATTGAGCTTTTTGTTAGCCTTACTTGTTGTCGTTATGATTGTTCTTTTTATAACTAAAGGGAAAAGTTGGCTTAAAAGTTATGCCATCCTTATAGGCATTTTTTGGGGTTGGACTGTATTTCTGTGTTTCGGAAAAGTTAATTCAACCATTTCCAATGGGGGGGAATTGTTAAAATTACCATCGCCTTTTGCCTGGGGATTCCCAGAATTTAATGGTGGCATGATGATTACAGTCATTTTATTTACTCTATTACTAATTTCAAACACAATAGCTGCTATTTCTGCAGCTGGGGAAGTAATCACCACTGAGAAGAACATAATAAGGGAAAAGCTGGTTACTGGAACATTTGTAGGAGGAGTTTCGCATCTTTTGGCTGCTATCTTTTCCACAATAGCGGTCGTACCTATACCTGCAACTGCTGGATTTGTAAAAATAACAAAGCAATACAAGATTCAACCTTTTCTCTTTGCATGTGGAATCTTAATGATTGTTTCCATGTTCCCAGGCATTGTGGGATTTATGGCATCACTTCCGTTACCTGTTGCAAGTGCGGTACTATTAGCAACTTTAATTGATATGTTTAAAATCTCCCTTCGTTCTATGAAAAAGCAAGCCTTAAATAGCCGTACTATTATCATTATTGGAATTTCATTATTATTAGGAATAGGTATTATGTTTGAACCAAATGAGATGTTAAATAACCTACCGAATTTTATTCAGTTTTTTGTAAAGAACGGTTTAATAATGGGTACGTTTGTAGCCATTTTACTGGAACAGTTATGGAAGGTAAAAGATCATAACAATCAGGCTTCATGAAAAAACGTCAGTACACAATGTACTGACGTTTTCGATTTAATCAATTATTTACTGAACCCCATTTGCTCTCGCATAAATAAGTACAGCTTCCTCCAACAAATCAATTCCCAATATAATGTCTTCTAATTCGGTATGTTCATCAGGATGATGGCTTAATCCATCAACTGAGGGGATAAAGATTAATCCAACTGGTCCGAGTCTTGTCATATTCATCGCATCGTGCCCAGCTCCACTATGCATATATTGATAGGATAGATTCATCTTTTGACAAATTTCCTCAATTGATTCCATCAATTCGGATGAAAGCAGCACAGGTTCCTCGCAGCTAATTTCCTGGGACACAATTTTCAGCTTCCGCTTTTCTTCTATATTAGTAATGGTTTGAAATAAATCATCAACTACTCTTTGTCGTGATGCAACAGATGTTGACCGTAAATCAACTTTTACCTCTACTTCACCAGGAACGACGTTCATCGCACCAGCTAGAACGTCTATTATCCCAACTGTAGCAACCGTCTCGTATTCCTGCTCGTTTAATGCCGCTTTCTCTAGCTCTAAAGCAATTTCTGCAGCACCAAGAAGGGCATCATTTCTCATAGCCATAGGGGTAGTTCCAGAATGGGATGCCTTACCATTTATTTTTAATAGAAACCGTACAGGAGCCGCAATTCCAGTAACAATTCCAATCTTTTTCTGATTGTTTTCAAGAACAGGTCCCTGCTCTATATGTAATTCAAAAAATGCCTTGAATTTTTCACCGACTCTGCTCGCAGATTCGATGCAATCATAATCAAGAGCACATAACTCAAATGCTTTTTCCATCGTAATGCCATCTCGATCTTTTAATAGACGATATTTTTCTTTATTAATTAAACCTACCATCGCCTTACTTCCCACTGTCGATACACCAAATCGGGAAGATTCCTCACAGGCAAAAGAAATGATTTCGATAGGATGGTCTGTTACAATCCCCTTTTCATTCAAGCGCTTGATAACTTCAAGAGCAGCGGTTACTCCGACAACACCATCATACTTTCCACCTTGATATACCGTATCCAAATGAGACCCCATCACAACTGGTGGCAATCCTTTTATTTTTCCTTCTCTTCTGGCAATTAAGTTTCCACACGGGTCAAGTTTGATTTCTAGATTTTCTGCCTTACATAACCTGATAAACGCATGGGTACATGCTTGTTCTTCGTTTGTATAGGCAACCCTAGTAATCCCTTTTGTACCTGAATTATATTGATTCAGGTTATCAAGCAATGTTTTATATCGAACTGTTTTATTCATTCCCCATCACCTTTAATCATTAATAGTACCAATTGAAAAGGCTAAAATATTATTATAACGAATTGAAATCGATATGAATAGGATGAAATCTGAAAACTCTCAAAATAAGCTCTTTTCATAGCAATTTATTATTTAGCCAAGTATAATTTTAGCAAACGGTTACATTTTTTCGGACAAAGGGGATAAACATGGACCAGCAAAAAATAGTCAATATATTAGAACAGGAATTAGTCATAGCTTTAGGTTGCACTGAACCTGTTGCGATTGCATTAGCAGCTGCATCAGCTAAAAAATATCTTTCCGGTCAAGTAGAGGGTCTTCAAGTAAAGGTAAGCGGAAACATATTAAAAAATGCGAAAGCTGTTGGGATTCCAGGAATGAAGTCAACAGGAATTGATTTTGCAGCGGCAATTGGTTTCGTTGCCGGTAATCCTGATAAAAAGCTAGAAGTGTTGGAAAACATTACAGATCAGGATGAGGAAATAGCGAAACAGTTAATACAAAAAGGAATCATTTCTGTTTCTATCTCTGAGTCACCAAAAAAACTATATATAGAAGTAGTCGCAACATCTGAAATAGACACGATAAAGGTTGTCATCGCCGACAATCACACCAATATTGAATCAATAGAAAGAAACGGCCAACTATTGTATCAAGGGGGGTGTGAGCATATTGGGATTCTCTCAGATCCTGATTTATTGACTGATTTAACGATCACAACAATCTTTGATTTTATTAAAACTGTACAGATAGATGAGCTATATCTTGTGAAAAAGAGCATTGAGTTGAATAAGGCGATCGGTCTTGAAGGTTTGGCCAATTCCTACGGATTAAGCGTCGGAAAAACGATAAAAGAAAATGTTGAAAAGGGTTACTTATCTGATGATCTTGCTACTAGAGCGATGTCGCTTGCAGCCGCGGGATCTGATGCTAGAATGGCTGGGAGCACAATGCCGGTTATGGCGAATACGGGTAGTGGAAATCAGGGCATAGCGGTAACGCTTCCTGTAGTGGCGGTTGCTGAGAAATTAAATGTCGATGAGGAAACAATGATTAGAGCAGTTGCTTTAAGTCATTTACTGACAATTCATATTAAATCAAAGTTTGGTAGACTTTCAGCGTTATGCGGGGTAACAGCAGCCGGAATGGGAGCAAGTGGAGCGATTGCTTATCTCCTTGGCGGTGAACTTAATGAAGTAGAAGCAGCTGTTCAAAATACAATTGGCAATGTGACCGGGATGATTTGTGATGGAGCGAAAGCTGGTTGTGCCATGAAGGTTTCTACCTGTTCCAACGTAGCGGTCCAATCAGCCCTCCTTGCAATGAATCAGAAAAAAATCCAGTCCACGGATGGGTTTATTCATAATAATGTTGAAAAAAGCATCGAAAGTTTCTGTAAACTTGGAAACCAAGGGACGCTGCAAACGGATAAACTAATATTAGAATTAATGTTAGAAGAAAAAGAATAGAAAGGAGTGGCAAATTTCATGTCGAAATTTGCCACTTTTCTAATTATTTTGTCAATATATAGTTTTCTACTATTAAGAATTATGCTAATATAAAGTCATTCTTTTTCATTTTTATACATTTCTGGGGGAAATTGCGTGAGAAGGCATAGGCTTTTTGGTCCAATATTAGCGATGATATTTCCGTATTTATTTTTTGAAAGCTTAAGATCTGGTTTGTTTGTAGATCCCAACTTACCAATGCCTTTTGGTCATTTTTATATTGTAACAGCAGTATCTTTACTTGCGACATTTTTTGCCATAGCTATTGGGTTCGTTGGTTACAGACTAAGAAATATTAAGATTACTTTTCTATCATTGGCCTTCATTTCCTTAGCGCAATTGTTTGCGATTCACGGGTTATCAACACCAAATTTTATACTAGAGATGTCTCACCTACCAAGTGTTGCTGCCCAATTAAGCATGGTGTTAGCGACGATTTGGCTTTGGCTTTCTTCCTTATCAACCGATAATAAAATAGTTGTCTTTTTTTTACGAAGAATACAACGTTTGTTGCCAATCTGGATATTAATGTTAATGGTATTTGGTGTAGTTACGATGCTAAACCCTCATATTGTGGACTTTATCCCGTTAACCGTTAGGCCATTAAACTATATAGTTATGCTTATGACGATTGTGTTAAATCTCATTACAATGTTTCGCTACTATCAGTCGTATCGGTTTACAAGATTTTCATTGCAAATATCGATTGTCTACAGTACAGGATGGTTAATTGTCTCACAAATTATCATGATCAACGGTGAATTGTGGAAGTTAAGCTGGTGGTTATACCATTTCTTATTGCTTGCTTCAATGATTGTTATGCTGGTTGGATTAAAAAATCAATATGTTGAAAAAGGTACTTTATCAGCTGCGCTGAAAGCAATATTTACCAATGACCTTCTTGAAAGAATCACAAGTAGCGTTTCTCCAAGTGTTAGAAAGCTTGTTATGAAAACAGAGGAAAAGGACCTTTATACAGTTGGTCATACATACCGGGTAACGATGTATGCATTAAAATTAGCGGAAGCTCTTCGGCTAAACCCTGAGCAGCTCCGTGCTATCGCTCAAGGGACTCTTCTTCATGATGTTGGGAAAATAAGAATCCCTGATTCCATATTAAATAAACCGGGCAGATTATCTCCAGAGGAGCGAATCGTCATTGAGCAGCATCCTTTATATGGCTATGAAATGTGCCGAGATATTGGGTTTATGAAAGAAGAAATGAGCATCATTAGATCTCATCATGAAAAATGGGATGGGTCAGGATACCCCGATAGACTAGAGAGAGAGAAAATACCTTTTCTTGCAAGAGTTGTGGCCGTTGTAGATGTTTATGATGCACTTACCTCTGATCGTTCCTATCGGAAAGCATGGACACATGAAGAAGCAATGAAATTCATCGAGGGACAAAAAGGAGTTCATTTTGACCCAAGATGTGTAGAAGCATGGAGGATACTCTGTGAGCGTGATCCTTCTGTCTATCTCTACCCATCCCAAACGATAAAGGAAGATAGCTCAGCCAATTTATTAATGCAATTATACTAGTTGAAAATATGAGTGTGTATATTGAAAAGGGACGAGCGTAAATGAAATTTATCTTGGCTCCAGATTCATTTAAAGAGAGTATGACAGCTAAAAAAGCCGCATTAGCCATGGAGGAGGGAATTCGTCGGGTCTATCCTGAAGCGGAATGTGTTATCGTTCCAATGGCTGATGGTGGGGAAGGAACCGTTCAATCATTAGTTGACGGACTGAATGGTGTTATCAAAAAGGTCGAGGTGATCGGTCCACTAGGAGAAAAGGTCATCGCTGAATACGGCTTGCTTGGCAACGGAGAAGCAGCGGTCATCGAGATGGCAAGCGCGAGTGGGCTTGAATTAATTAAAAAAGAGAATCGTAACCCACTGCTCACCACTACATATGGAACGGGTGAACTAATTAAACTTGCTCTGGATGATGGTGTTAAAAATATTTTAATTGGTATTGGCGGTAGTGCCACGAACGATGGTGGAGTCGGAATGCTGCAAGCACTTGGGGTATCCTTTAAAGATAAGGCGGGTGTAGAACTGGGATTTGGTGGCGGGGCAATTGGCCAACTTCAATCCATTGATTTAAGCGGTTTAGATAGGAGATTGGCAGATGTTAACATTGAAGTCGCCTGCGATGTATCGAATCCGTTAATTGGGGAAAGTGGGGCTTCCTATATTTTCGGACCTCAAAAAGGAGCCACACCTGATGTAGTAAAGCAATTAGACCAAAATCTGGCTCATTTTGCCGAAATGATTAAGGCTAGGATTGGAATCGATATTGCCAATGTAGAAGGTTCAGGTGCTGCTGGTGGGTTAGGGGCAGGATTATTAGCATTTCTTAATGCAGAGCTGAAAAAAGGAATTCATCTTGTCATTAAATATACAGATTTAATAAACAAAATGGCCGGTGCTGACTATGTTTTTACGGGTGAAGGCAGTATCGACGGGCAAACAATGTATGGAAAAACTCCTTTCGGTGTAGCCACAGTAGCTATAGAGTTGGGGGTTCCGGTGATCGCGTTTGCAGGTAGAATAGGTGAAAACGCTCGGGACCTATATGACCATGGGTTCACCGCTATTGTCGGGATTCTCAAAGAGCCCTCCACAATTGAAGAGGCATTAGCCAGTGGTCCCATCAACCTAGCACACGCAGCGGAAAATGTTTGCCGTATTATAAAAATTAACAAACTTTATTAAGTCGGTGTTGCGTGTGCAGCATCGGCTTTTAACTATTTAGCGGTAAAGAAAGTTGCTAAAATCCCCATCACTTGTATGGGAGTCCGATTCCATGTTTCAATCTCAAAATGGTGGCATTTAACTCTAAAAAATTCAAAAAAAATACAAATTCAACACTTTACATACCGTACAGGGGTATAATATAATAAAACAAAGGAGGGAAGATATGGCAACTGAATTTGATAATAATGAAAATCTAGATGGAGAGGAATCATGCTGTTCTACATCCAGCGAACGCAAAAGTCACCACTCCGATAAAGTTAAAAGCAATTTAATTACCCGACTTAATCGAATCGAAGGCCAAATTCGGGGGATAAAAGGATTGATTGAAAAGGACACTTATTGTGATGATGTCATTACCCAAATCTCTGCCACACAGTCTGCCCTCAACAGTGTTGCAAAAGTTTTGCTAGAAGGTCATCTAAAAAGCTGTGTTGTTGAACGAATTCAAGAGGGTGACATGGAAGTTGTCGATGAAATCCTGGTTACGATTCAACGACTTATGAAAAAATAAACGGCTCAATTTTTACTATAATTGCTAAAATAAAAGGGGACGATTCAAATGGAAAAAGTTACGTTAAACGTTTCAGGTATGTCATGTGGTCATTGTGTAAAAGCTGTTGAAGGCAGTGTTGGTGAACTCAAAGGAGTCTCTTCTGTAAAAGTTCATCTTGAAAACGGGACTGTTGATGTTGAATTTAGCGGTTCAGAGGTAACAGTAGAGCAAATCAAAGAAACAATCGATGATCAAGGATACGATGTTAACTAAAAGTCGAAGAGACCGTGCTAGTTCCCTAGCACGTCTCTTTTTCAGAAAAATATACCCCGTGTAGGTATAAGGAGAATCCGAAATGAGTGAAAAAGTTCAGGAAAGCCATTTTCAAATAACCGGCATGACTTGTGCAGCTTGTGCAATTAGAATTGAAAAGGGATTAAAGAAAATGGAAGGCGTCGAGGAAGCAAATGTCAACCTTGCGTTAGAAAAGGCAACCATCAAATACGATGCTGCCAAACTTGGCCCAGCAGAAATTCAGAAAAAGGTTCAAGCCCTTGGGTATGACGTAATCACGAATAAAGTTGAGTTTGATATAACCGGCATGACCTGCGCTGCATGTTCGGCGAGAATTGAAAAGGGCCTTAACAAGATGGAAGGTATCATGAATACCAATGTCAATCTCGCCTTAGAAAAAGCTACTATTGAATACAACCCATCCATATTAACACCAAAGGACATGATTCAAAAGGTTGAAAAATTAGGCTACGGGGCTACTGTCAAAAGCGACGCAAACGAACAAGATACTGTGGATAAGCGCATGAAAGAAATTGAAACACAGCAAGGGAAATTTATTTTTTCTTTGATTCTATCCTTGCCACTGTTATGGGCAATGGTGGGTCACTTTAGCTTTACGCAATTTCTTTATGTCCCTGATGCCTTCATGAACCCTTGGGTGCAAATGGCATTAGCAACACCGGTGCAATTTTATATCGGCAAGCAATTTTTTGTTGGCGCATACAAAGCATTACGAAACGGTAGTGCAAATATGGATGTCCTCGTTGTCTTAGGGACATCAGCCGCCTATTTTTACAGTGTGTACTTATCGATTTTAACCATTAATAATGGCACACATGGTGTTGGCCTTTATTTCGAAACAAGTGCCATTCTTATTACACTTATTATCCTTGGAAAACTTTTCGAAGCGAAAGCAAAAGGCAGATCATCCGAAGCAATTAAGAAGCTTATGGGCTTGCAAGCGCAAACGGCTACCGTCTTAAGAACTGGTGAAGAAACGGAGATCCCACTTGAGGATGTCGTGGTTGGTGACATCATTTTCGTCAAACCGGGTGAAAAGATTCCAGTTGATGGTGAAATCCTTGAAGGGCGGACAGCACTTGATGAATCCATGATTACCGGGGAAAGTGTTCCCGCTGACAAAACTTCTGGCGACAAAGTGATTGGAGCAACAATCAACAAAAATGGATTTATTAAAATGAAGGCAACAAAAGTTGGAAAGGACACTGCACTCGCTCAAATTATTAAGGTGGTGGAGGAAGCACAGGGATCTAAAGCACCGATTCAACGTTTGGCTGACTCCATTTCGGGAATTTTTGTTCCGATCGTTGTTGGGATAGCGATAATTACATTCTTAGTTTGGTTCTTCTTGGTGGAGCCAGGGAATTTTGCCGGGGCGCTAGAAAAAATGATTGCTGTGCTAGTGATTGCTTGCCCATGTGCGCTTGGTCTAGCTACACCGACATCAATTATGGCTGGCTCTGGTCGGGCTGCCGAATTCGGTATCCTTTTTAAAGGGGGGGAACACCTAGAAATGACACACCGTATTAATACAGTTATTCTGGATAAAACTGGTACCATTACAAATGGAGAGCCTGTTTTAACTGATGTCATTACGGAAATGAATCAAATTAGATTTCTTTCATTGGTTGGTTCGGCAGAGAAACAATCAGAGCACCCATTAGCTCAAGCGATTGTTCAAGGGATTAAAGAGAAAAATGTTCTATTAAAGGATGTTACAGATTTTGAGGCTATACCTGGTTATGGAATCAAGGCAACCGTTGAAGGTCTAGAAGTCTTAATTGGAACTCGCCGGCTTATGAAAAAATTTGATATTGAAATAGAAAATGAACTTAACTCCATGGAATCTCTCGAAAAACAAGGAAAAACAGCAATGCTTGTAGCCATCGACGGAGTTTATGCTGGAATTATTGCTGTAGCGGACACCATTAAAGAAACGTCAACTCAAGCGATTAAACGGCTTAAAGATATGGGACTTGAAGTCATCATGTTTACTGGTGACAATTACCAAACAGCTCAAGCAATTGCAAAACAAGCAGGGGTTAATCATGTGATTGCTGAAGTTTTACCTGAAGGAAAAGCAGAGGAAGTCAAAAAGCTCCAGCAGCAAGGCAAAAAAGTAGCGATGGTTGGGGATGGAATTAATGACGCTCCGGCACTTGCTGTAGCAGACATTGGTATGGCCATCGGAACTGGAACAGACGTGGCAATGGAAGCAGCAGATATTACGCTCATTCGCGGCGATCTTAACAGTATCGCTGATGCGATTTACATGAGTAAAAAAACAATCACTAATATCAAACAAAACTTATTCTGGGCATTTGCCTATAATACAATTGGAATTCCAATTGCAGCCATTGGCTTTTTAGCTCCATGGTTGGCAGGAGCTGCAATGGCATTTAGCTCAGTATCCGTTGTATTGAATGCCCTTCGTTTACAGAGAGTAAAATTATAAGGAGAAATTTATATGAAAAAATGGGCAATATCCGCAGGGGTTTATTTGCTGGTTGTTGTTGGAGCATTTTATGCATACGCCGCCAATTCGGGTGAAAACTTGAAAGAAGCAAGTCATGGAAATAGTATGGATCAACATAACTCTAAAACTGAGCATTCTGATACTGATAAAACGGAACCTAGTGATGAACATACTGGAGATAACCATGGAGATGGACATTCCGAGCATGGTGAAAACCATGGTGACAGCGAGGTCTTGGCCATGGTTCATGATGAAGCGGGCAATCTATTCATCACCTTAAAAGATAAAAGCGGTGATCCTGTATCAGACATTGAAGTAAACCATGAGAAATTAATGCATCTGATTGTGGTTAGTACCGATTTAAACGATTACTATCATTTGCATCCTGATCAGGTCGAGCCAGGAGTTTTTAAAACACCTCATACATTAACTGCCGGATCATACAAAATTTTCGTCGATATAAAACCGAAGGATTTAGCTTATCAGGTTCAACCTATTTCATTTATACTTGGTAATCCTGTCAGTAATCATGATCATAGCCATTTGCAACTAGACACTTCATTTGTGAAAAAAGTCGGTGAGCACCAGGCAACATTACAAATGACATCGCTAAAAGTAAAGGAAGCGACCGAATTAAAGTTTGATTTAAATGGGGAATTTCCCGAACAACATTTAGGAGCACTTGGGCATGTCGTTATTATAGATGAGAAGGCAAATAATTATCTTCATGTCCATCCACAGCATGGTGATAAACCAATCTTTGAAACAACATTTACGGAACCTGGAATTTATAAAATTTGGGCGGAGTTTAAGTTTGATGGTGAAGTCTTTACATTCCCATATGTAATCGAAGTTAAATAGATAGTGAAAGAAGTATGTCAAAAAAGCCATTGAATTTTCAATGGCTTTTCTTATTTAAGGTGATTGTATCAATAAACAATTTTGCCAACATGGACTGTGTTTTGTTTTTATGAATGACAAGATAAAAGTAGCGCTCCTCTGAAAAATCGGCCAATGGATGTATATGTAGTTGATTGGTTTTTACCCCCCTAGCAGCAATTTCAGAAATGATGGCAACTCCAATCCCTTCTTTCACGAATTGAATGAGGCTTTGTGAACAATCGGTGTAAGCAATAACATTTAATTTATCTAATGGAATTCGTTTCTTTTTGAAAAAACGCTCCATAATCGAATTTGTACCTGAGTCCGAATTCCTCATGATTAATGGGTAATCAATTATGGATTCCAATCGTACAGGACCATTGAAGGGAAAGGCATCCGAACTAATCAAGACTAATCGTTCCTTAAATAAAGGAAAATATTCGAGTTTGTCATTTTCATATTTTTCCCCGATTATACCTAGGTCAACAGTTCCATCTAACACTTTTTCCGAAACAATTTTTGAAGGTGCTTGGCTAATATGAAATTTCGCATTTGGATAGGTTTCCCGAAATTGCTTGACCATTTTGGGGACAAGGAATTGTCCGGGGACCGTGCTGGCACACATTCGAATTTCTCCATAAAAATCGGTCGCTTCATGATTAATGTCTAGTAGTGCCTGATCCTTTAAAAATAACAACTTTAATGCCCAATGATATAAGCGTTCCCCATAGGGGGTTAAAACACTTTCGCGTCCAATTCGATCGAACAGATTGACATTTAGTAGTTTCTCTAATGATTGAATATGGGTACTTACCGTTGACTGGCTAAGAAAAATAGCCTCAGCTGCTTTGGAAAAACTTTTATGTTCGACAACCTTCGTGAAAACATATAGTTGATGTAAATCCATAATAAACATACCTCCAAGATATTCAAAAAATCGATTGTTCTAGATAGATATGATAGATAAGTTAGATTTATCTAAGGATAGCACTTTTATATAATGAAATTGACTCCTATATTTGTATTGTTCATGACAAATATAGGGTACGTCCTTTTGTTAAAGGAGCAGGATCTAAGATGCATAAAAACCAACCAGATTTCATCTATGATGCTGGACCAACAGGTTGTGGTGAATTAATCATGAAATTGTTTCTCACCATGAAAAAAATGAAACCTGGGCAATTAATTGAAGTTATTTCCTATGATCCAGGTGCCCGTGAGGACATTCCAGCATGGTGCCGATTGCAAAGACATCAGCTGATTCTTAGGGAGGATTACGGAAAGATAAGTCATTATTTTATTAAAAAAGGATAAAAACTTACCAAATTGGAGGAATGAAAGATGTCTGGAAAATTTTTAGTGAGTATGACAAATGCGATGAATAACCCTGACAAAGCGACAGTTGGTTTTGTTGTTGCTAATGCAGCAGTTGCCTCAGGTCAAGAAACCGTTGTATTTCTTAATGTTGAAGGTGCTTATTTAGGTGCAAAGGGCTTTGCAGACGAAATTCATGAAGAGGGTTTTGCCCCTTTAAAGCAATTAATGGACCAATTTGTGGAAGCAGGAGGAACCCTTTGGGTATGCAGTCCATGTTATAAGAAGCGTAATCTCGACGAAGAGAATCTCGTAGAAGGTGCAACCATCGTCGGTGGGGCCAAATTAGTTGAGTTTCTAAGTATGGGTGCAGCTTCCATTACTTATTAATAGCGGTGAGTGCCATGTTTATTCCGCAGGCAGTATGTGATGGTGGAGATTTAGATTGTGGATCAGGTCTTTTATTAATTATTAAAAAGGCGATGGACCCCTTGCTTGATGGTGAAGTTTTAGAGGTAAAAAGTCGTGAAAGAACGGTTGCAGAAGATTTGCCAGCCTGGTGTCGGATGGTGAAACATGAGTTTCTTGGCCAACAACCAGGTGATAATACAACTTGCTATTTTATTAAAAAGGGCTCTAGCCAACAAGAATTGGAAAGCGATTTAGCTGCTGCAAAGAGCTATAATTGGTCCGTTCGCGTTCAAGGCGAAAAGGATTTAAGTGCCAAGGTTCACGCAAGAAACCATACCTTTTTCGTTGGGCAACAGGCTGATTTTAGTGTGAAAGTTAATGCACCAAGTGCGATTGATTATTTTATTGCGTCTCTTGCATCCTGTATGGTCGTAGGTTTTAAAGCACAGGCCTCAAGGCGAAATGTCGAAATCGATCAGCTTGAGGTATCGCTGAAGGGGAACTTGGAAAATGTGTTGTATCATCTGGAGCTTGATGAAGAAGGTAGTCCAAAGGTAAATAGGATCGTCGGAACCTTTTATGTCTCATCACCAGCAACAGAGGAAGTACTAAATGACATTTGGGAGAAAACAATAGCTAGATCACCAATCTATCAAACTTTAAAATCTACAATAACAATTGATATAAAACTCGCAATAGTATTTTAAAAGGAGTGGAAAATTCCATGACTTTACCGTTATTTCCAACAACTGTCATCGGAAGTTGGCCTAGATCGAAAGAAGTGCAAAGAGCCATGCGCGATAAACGTGCAGGACGAATTAGCGAGGAGGAGTTCCAAGCGATTGCAGACCAGGCTGTATTGCAGTGTTTAAAATGGCAAGAACAAGCGAGCATCGATATTGTTTCTGATGGTGAACAACGTCGCGATAATTTTATCTCGTTTGTCGCCGAGCATTTACATAATGTTCGCATGCTAATGGTTTCCGAATTGCTGGATTATGTTGAAGATAAAGCGAGCTTTGAAGAAATTTTAGGAACATTAGACGTACCGGCATTTTCGATGTCCAATCCAGCTGCTACTGGTAAAATTAGTCGAAGAAAACCATTGGCATTAAACGACTATTTGTTCCTAAAAAAACACACAAATAAAGCGATAAAGATGACTTTACCTGGTCCTTATTTGTTGACAAGGGCGATGTGGGTAGAAGGTTTATCGAAGGAAGCCTATCCAACAAAAGAAGATTTAGCGATTGATATTATTCAGGTTCTCCGCGAGGAAGTAGAGGATCTTATCGAAGCGGGGGTAGAGTTTATCCAATTTGATGAGCCAGTCTTGACTGAACTTGTATTTACGCAAAAAAATGCCAACCGTACGTTTATGTGTGGTGCTTTAACAGCCAAGGCTGATGCAGAGGAAGAAATTGCCTTTGCGCTTGACCTTATGAATCAGGTAACCGCTGGCATGCTGGAGCGTGGCTCGAAAATTGGTGTCCATGTTTGTCGTGGGAATTGGAGTACGCAGGAGCAGGTATTATTGAAGGGACCTTATGACCCACTTGTACCATACTTATCTAATGTGAAGGTTGACCAGCTTGTGCTTGAATATGCCACCCCTCGCGCTGGGGAGTTGGATGTAATCGCCGGATTTGGCGGAAAAGAACTAGGCTTTGGAATCGTTAATCCCCGTACAGAAGAAATTGAATCGGCAGAAGAAATCATCGTCCGTGTCCAAGAAGCCTTAAAACATTTGCCGGCAGAAAAAATATACTTGAACCCAGATTGCGGCTTTGGCACCTTTGCCCAAAGGCCAATGAATAGTGACGAACTTGCTTTTGAAAAATTAAAAGTAATGTCTACAGCAGCAAAAATGCTACGCGAGACAGTTACTTATAACGGAGTGAGATAAATGGAACAATTAGTTCAGTTTAAAGTAGAGGGTAAAGGAAGCGGAATGCGTTTAGATGCAATTGCTGGAAAACATACCATAGCGATCGATGAGCCAGAATCATTCGGCGGCAAGGATTCCGCCATTGACCCGTTATCAGCCTTTTTGTCATCTCTTATCGCATGTGAAAATGTGATGGCACAATTGATTGCTAAAGAAATGGCGTTCGAACTCCAAGACATATCCTTTCAAGTGTCAGGTAGTTTAGATCTTAGAGGCCTCATGGGAGACCCGCAGGTAAAACCTTATTTTAGTAAGGTAATTGTAGATGCCTTTGTTGTAACGTCTGAATCTCAAGAAAGAGTAAACGAATTACAAGAAAAGGTGGATACTCGTTGTCCAATTTATCGTACCCTTAAGGATGCTGGTATCCATGTTAAAAATAATTGGTCCAAAGTAGCTGTAATCGTATAATGAGAGAACTCCCTTCTTTTATCGAAGGGAGTTTCTTTATTTTTAGGCTTTCGTTTTCCACCATTTTAAAATATAATTATGTAAAGAGATTTCACAAAACTGTCACTAAAGTGTTCGAATGTATACATAATTATAAAGTGAGGGGAATTCGGGATGATTAGAGCAGCTGTGTCCGGTGTTATTGGGTTTATCCTTGTTTTTATAGAATCAATGATTGTCATGAAACTGAAAGGCTACAGCACGATTGAATTCGGAGGAATTGCCCCATTTGTTAATGTATGGGCGATGAATTTTTTCTTTGCTTTTGCCATTTTAACGCAGATTACAAATTGGTACCAAGAAAAAACGCTTAGCGATGAGCCTGAGAACGAAAATTTATACTAATACAAAGCCATTCCGGACTAAACTGGAATGGCTTTTCCTTTCTTGGTACATTAATTATTGAAAGGAGTGATTAGATTGTCTTATAAAAATAAAGTAGTTATTATTACGGGTGGAGCAAATGGGATTGGAAGAGGGATTGTCTTATCCTACGCTGAACAAGGGGCAAAGGTTGTTATTGCCGATATGGACGAGGTAGGTGGAGAGTCTTTAGCTAAAGAGATAGGAACAAATGCCATTTTTGTTAAAACCGATGTTCGAAATGAAAAAGACATTATTGAGTTAATGGAAAAAACAGTATCTACCAATCAGACTATTGATATTCTCATCAATAATGCTGGAAAAGGGTTATTTAAATCCCCATTTGAAGTAACTATAGAAGAATGGGACGAGGTGATTCAAACCAACCTTCGCAGTGTTTTTCTTTGCTCTAGAGAAGCGGCAAAATACATACAAAAAAATGAGCACGGTGGGTCGATTGTCAACATAGCTTCGACAAGGGCGTTCATGTCAGAACCAAATTCGGAAAGCTATGCAGCTACAAAAGGGGGAATTATTTCTTTAACTCATGCACTTTCAGCATCGTTTAGTCAGTATCGAATTACAGTTAACGCCATTTCCCCAGGCTGGATTGAAACAGCTGACTATTCGCAACTTAGAGCCATCGATCATGAACAGCATTTTTCGAAAAGGGTAGGAATTCCTGCTGATGTCGCTCAGGCTTGCTTATTTTTAACATCAGAAAACAATCGTTTTATTACTGGCACAAATCTAATGATTGACGGCGGGATGACCAGAAAAATGATTTATGAAGAATAAATTTAATATACTAGTGCAGTTGGCAGCTAGCTGGATCCATAAGCTAACTGCCTTTTTTGAAGAAGTTTATTTTGATGCTGCCGCCGCTTTTTGAATAGCCTTTTCAATCATATTGGCATAAACTTGTGCTCCTTTGGGCTGTAAATGCACACCGTCTTTAGCAAAATAATCTGGATGATTTGCACTTGTTGCATACCAATCCACAATGATCATATTGCCATGCTTTTTCTTCGCCTCTATTAGCCTTTTATTTACAATAGATTCCCATTGCCGTGGCACTCTTACGTTGATGAAAAGCACCTTCCTCTCTTTCCCAATCGTATTCATTAAATCAGTAATCGTCTTTTCCGGAAAAGGACCATTCGTGCCTAGTTCGATAACGACGATTTCGCCTAGCTGATTTTTCGCCTTTAATTGTCTAACAATATCCTTGGCTGCGTGCATCTGCCGGCTTACCTTTGCATCGACAGTGATATTCGCAAATTTCTTTTTTAGAAGTGGTCCAGGTATGATTAATACGGAATCTCCAATCGCGGTTATTTTGGTTGTCATTTCTTTCTTAACCGGTGGAGTATTTTGATTTTTGCTGCTTGTAGGAGAATGTACCTTTTCTTCAACGGGAGGTTTTTGATTTGGCTGAGTAAGAGTGAAGTCGAGCTTAGGTACCTGCTTAATTCCAATATCTTTTTCATTTAGAGGGATTGGTTCTAAATTTATTTCAGAATGATCCATAATCATTTGGCTATGAGCCGTTTCGTTAATATAGTTTTGATTAGATAGCCCAAATAGGAACCCAATCGATATGGCAATCATAGTTGAATTTTTTACAGTGAAGCGAAATTGTCCGCGGCGAATCGGTTTTTCTATTATGGTGTAGGATATTGCAGCTAATAATAAGGACAAAGTAATTTGAAAAAGAACCAAAAAATAATCAATCCCATCCACATTCACATTCGGTGTCGTCAACAAGATAACCGGATAATGCCACAGGTAGATTCCATAGGAACGGAGCCCAATCCACTTCAACGGTTGAAGTTCTAAAAACCTTCTGATGAATAAATTAGAAGGAACCTTCATTGATAAAACCAATCCTGCTGTAGCAATCGACAATATGGCCATCCCCCCTTGATAAATAAAATGGTCATATTGATTTATGAAAATTGTCATTACGATAAAAGTTAGGATCCCAATTAATCCTAAAATCTCTAATGACCAACGATTTAATTTTATTGATATTTTTTTTAGAGGAATGGCGAAACTTGCACCGATTAATAATGAAAACAATCGTGTATCTGTTCCATAATACACACGGCTTGGGTCAAGATCAGGTTCATATATCAGCGTCATTGCTGTCGCACTCAAAGCTGCCCCAAATAATAATAGGGTAAAAATAGCTTTACGATTTCTAATCCATTTTAAGAGTAAAAGGGTTAAAGGTGCCCAGAAAATATAAAATTGTTCTTCAATCGCCAATGACCAAAAATGGGTTAATAATGAGGTAATTCCAAAAGCCTCAAAATAGGGGATGTCTTGAAAGATGTAGTACCAATTACTGTAGTAGAAAAAAGCGGCAATGCTATCTTGGCGGAGGTTAGCAACTAATTCTAGGCGAAAGAAAGGGATAAAAACATTTAAGATGATTAATAAAAGAATCATCGCAGGTAATAGACGTTTTGCCCTTCGAATCCAAAATTGTTTCAAGTTAATGGTTGCTGTGTGCTCCCATTCCCAAATCAACAAGCTGGTAATTAAAAAACCCGATAGCACAAAAAAGACGGTTACTCCTAAAAAACCTCCTTGGGCAAAAGGCAAATTTAGATGATAAGCAATAACCGCCAATACTGCTAGCGCTCTTATCCCATCCAAACCAGGGATATAGCCAAACGACTTGGTATTTGCCATTAGCCACACGACCTCCCTCTTTCTCTAATTGTCTTAACATTGGTTGCAAAGCTCGTATGGTAAAAGCCGATGTTACTCCGTAGGACTATATAAGTATATTAATGAACATCACAATGTATGAGGGAATCCATTTGATGGACTAGTTAGATTTTGGTTCTGCGGAACATATCTCCCTAAATAAAGATTCAAAGATATATGTTGGCGGCATTCTTTGTTAGCTCTTGATGGTTGGACTATTTTATCCACTTATTTAGATTTACTAAAATTATGAATTTTTAGAAGTTTTAGATTATATAGGAAAAAATTATGTTATAGTAATAGTATTATAGAATTCAAAGTAGGGAGTGATTAAAAAGAAGGATATGCATTCAGGTCTTTGCATAAAAATTCAAATAATTGAAAGAGGGAAAGAGCAAATGTTAAGAAAAAAGAGTAGATTATTAAGTTTGCTGCTATCAATTTTATTAATGTTTTCAACTTTTTCATCCGCTTCGGCAACACAAGTACCTGCACAATCTAATCCAAATGACGAATCCTTGGAAAGTTTCCAACAAGCGAAGCAAGAATATTATGACCAGAAGTATAAAGACCATTCACTTTCGCTTAAGGAGTTAAATCAAGAAGATGAAAATGTTCATGTCATTATCAAACTAGAAGGAAAATCGATAGTAGAAGAATTAAATAAAGCTGGGAAACCTTTAAGTAAGGAATCTAGTTCGGCCTTACAAAAAAGAGAAAAAGAGATTATTTCGGTACAGGCTACTTTTATAAAAAATGTAACAAATAAAAGAATTCCATTTGATATGAAACACCAATTTACATACCTTGTAAATGGTCTAAGTGGGCAAGTCAAGTACGGAGATATCGAAAAGATTAAGAGTATGCCGGGAGTAATAGATATCCGACCAGTAAATGTTTATCAACCAGAGGAGTTCACGAGTAATAATCCCGACATGTATTCAAGTGCTCCGTTAATCGGTGCGGATTATGTCTGGGAAACGAATAAATATACAGGTGAAGATGTCATCGTTGCGATTGTAGATACAGGTGTAAACTATTATCACCCTGCATTTGGTGGTACCGGTGTTGAAACAATCAAGCTCGGTGATAAAGTCGATCGGTCCCAAATAACGGGGAATAAAGAAGGATATAGCCCTCGTATAATCGGTGGTTATAACTGGGCAGACGGAAATAATGACATTGTCGATCGTACAACTAGTCAACATGGGGTTCATGTCGCGGGTACGGTTGCAGGAAATGATGCCAACGCTCAGATTAATGGTCAAAATTTGCCATTTAAAGGGATTGCTTATGATGCTTCCATTTTAGCTGAAAAAGTATTTTCCAATGACCCAGCACGTACTGGCGCAATGGCAGATGACATTATTGCGGGGATGGAGCATGCTGTTAAAAATGGTGCAGGGGTTATTAATATGAGTTTGGGATCATCGAATGGTGCGGTGGTAGCCGATGATCCTGAAATTGTAGCAGTAGAGACAGCAACGAATAATGGGGTTGTTGTGGCTATTTCGGCAGGTAATTCAAGCTTTTCAACTGATTCATATGGGGTTAATCCTCTTGAGCAGGACCGTGATTATTCGATGGTTGGTACACCGAGTGTATCTCCTTCATCTATCAGTGTTGCTTCGTCTGAAAATTCAGCCACTTATTTTGAAGCATTTACTCTTTCAAAAGAACTAAATGGGGTAACTAATATCCCGATGACGGTGGCAAAAGATGCACCACATCCTTCTACACTTGCCGGAGAAAACTCAATCGCTTATGGTGGACTTGGCAAAACGACTGATTTTACTAGTACGAATGTAAAAGGGAAGATTGCGCTAATTCTACGTGGAGACATCTCGTTTAGTGAAAAGGTCGCTAATGCGGCTAAAGCAGGAGCAAAGGCAGTTATCGTCTATAATCGCGAAGGGGATAACAGTTTTGTTAACATGGATGTAAAGGTATCCGGTAAACCGGCCACAATCCCTGCTGTATTTATTCGTAATACCGACGGAGCTGCACTGAAAGCATTATTAGCTACTGATTCAACGGTTCAATTAGGTTTTAATAATAAATTAGCAGAGGTCCAATTAGCAAAAGATACCATGTCTGATTTCTCGTCTTGGGGGCCAGAGCCAGGACTACATTTTAAGCCAACGCTTACTGCACCAGGTGGAAATATTTTCTCAAGTGTCGGGGCAAATCAGTATGCGGTTAATAGTGGAACGTCAATGGCCTCTCCTCATGTCGCTGGAGCTGCAGCCGTTATTATTCAGTCATTAAAAGAGAGAAATGTCGCTTATCATCCAGGAGATATTCGTACACTATTATCTAACACTGCAAAAGTATTAATTAATCCTGACACGAATACCCCGTATTCTGTACGTCATCAAGGAGCAGGTAGGATTCAATTAAATCATGCAGTAGAAACGAATGTTGCTGTTCAATATAAGGGTGAACCTGGCGCAGCATTAAAAGAATTTGATTCTAATAGAGTAGAATTTAGCCTTGTCGCTAAAAACTTTAGCAATGCAGATGTAACTTATACATTATCGGGAGATGCTTTTCAAGATTTAATCGTTGATGGAGTGAATCAATTAACGTTAACGCCGATTGAAAATGCAAGGGTTACCTTTGATTCGCCAAGTGTAACAGTACAAGCAGGAACCCAATCAAACATTAAAGTGACTCTGTCTTTACCAAATGGATTTGAAAAGAATCAATTTGTCGATGGTTGGATCACGTTTACAGCAGATGAGGAAAGTGGTCAACCGAATTTAGTTGTTCCATACTTTGGCTTTTATGGAGATTGGAATTCTGTTGATGTTATTGACCGTCATTGGTCAGATCCCGAAAATGTTTATAAAAGTACGGGTCTATATTTTGCCAATGGAAACGTCATTATGAATTTAGGAATGGATGCACAAAAGGTATATCATGAAGAATATGTAGCCTTCTCACCTTTTAGTGGTTCCAAAAAGCTATTAGTGCCGATTTTCACTCTACTTAGAAACGCGGAAAATTTCGAGGTCAATATTCTTGATTCAAATAAGCAGAAGCTAGTGGAACTTTCAAAAGTAAATTACATCCGTAAACATAGCTATGACGGAACGGCAGGAAGTTTATTTGATGATTATGGAATTTGGAACGGTACAATCAATGGTGAAGTGGCACCTGATGGACAGTACTATATTCAAGCTATTGCCAAACCATTCGGAGTGACCAAGACCCAAGAATACCTTTACCCAGTAAAAGTAGATACAAGATTGCCGAATCTTCAGGTTACGGAAAATCAAACAGATTCTGGAACAGAGTTAGTTGTGAATGCAGCAGATGAATCTGGAATCGAGGCATTTGCTTATGAGCTTTGGGAGGATGGAAAAGGTTATGTAACGAAGCAACCGGTTATCGTTGAAGCGGTTAATACAGATAATGGATTTACAACAAAAGCACCATTACCAACATTAAAAAATAACCAGTCAGCCTTTATTTACGCTCTTGACTATGCTGGAAATCAAATTAGAGTCTCAACAGGACAGTCACCATTAGTCATTACTAGATTTTATGCAACCCCTGATGGGACGGAGTTTTCCTGGATGTTATCAGAAGAAGTGGCCGATGTGGAAGTTTTAATAGACTTTAAAAATCCTTATCGAGTAAAGGAATTGTTCCCGAATTGGCGAAATGAAATCTTCGTACCGCTACTCGAAGGAAGACATGACATCACCTTTAATGCCTTAAATGAGAACGATGAAGTATTAAGTACGTTTACCACTTTCTCTAATGGTAAGACAGTTGTTGGGAAAACCTCTTATCGAGTGACAAGTATGCCAGATGAAATGGAAACCATCGTACCAATTGAAATCTCGGTCGTTTCCGATTTAGTAGTGAAGGTAGATGTTTATTCCGGTAGTCAGCTTTTAGACACGATTCCTACTGCGGGTCGCGGGGAATATATCTATAACTATGTGGCACCGGAAGGGCAGACGAAGCTGGATTTAAAAGGATATAATGCGGATGGAAACCTAACTGGACTCCGAGCAATAACAGTAACCCATACAAAATCACATATCCTTTTTAGTCAGGAAAAATATGAAACGGAAAATAACCAGACCAACCTACCAATAGATGTGACATATAGCAATACAGTAAAGTCTGCAGACTTAACCGTCACCGCTACAGGTGTCAATAAAGTTTATCCGATAGATTTAACTAACTCAACAGGGAATCTCTATTCCTATAATCTAGATTTAACTCCATTTGCTCATGGCGACTATACACTTAAACTCACGGGTTATGATGCCAGTAAGAAGAAATTACCTGAGGTTACGACCAGTTTACGCGTAATAAAAACAGGAACTCTAAGCTATGTAGAAGGTTTAGGACAAGTTAGAACCAATCAGAACTCTTATACCTTAAATTGGAATGTTGACCAAGCGGATGTCATTCAGAAAATGAAAGTGTTCGAGAACGGTACTCCTATAACGGAGGGAGAACAATTAAACACTTACACTTCTGATTTAAGCGCATTGGGGAATAATGGTACTTCAAGAGTAACGATTGAAGCCTACTCTGAGACAGAAGATGTAATTGGCAAGCTAGATTATGTGATAACAAAAGATTTACAGGCACCGGAAGTAACCATTACTTCACCTGTTCCATATGCCATCTATAAAACGAATGTCGGAAATTTTTCAGCCACTTCCTTTGATTCAGATCTAGCTAAGGTTACGATTTTGGCAGAAGGAATGGAGCAACCAGTAGTAGCTACTCTAACAAATGGTTCAGCTGGTAAGATTACCATTCAGGGAACGGTTCCAATCACTAAAGAGGGGATGCAAAATCTTGAGATTAGATACACTGACCAAGCAGGTAATGAAGCGTTTATCAATCGCAAAGTATTTGCAGATTTTAATGCCCCTGAGATTAGCCTAAATAATATTAAGTTAAAAACTATTAGCGATACTAATAACATTAGAGTATATGAGGGAAGAGTTACTACAAATCGAGCTAAATACACAATCGCAGGATTAATTTTTGAAGGTCATTCAAGCTTCGATCTCTATTTGAACGATAATCAAATTTTAGGAGCTTTACCACATAAACAATGGACAAAAGCTGGGGACCAGCGGAGCTTTACGAAGACAGTAGATTTAGTGAATGGCGAAAATATTTTTACAATCTATGTCATTGACGGGGTAAATAACTACTCACAGGTGACCCTTTATGTAACGAAAGAGGAACGCATTGTGGATCCATCCGTCCCACCAGTGACGCCACCGGTTACACCGCCAACCACTCCGCCATCAAATGGTGAAGACATTGATGTAGGTAAAATATCGACTGAAGAGAACGAAGATGGAAGTAAATCTTTATCTATCGATGTGACAAAAGAAGGACTAAGTGAACAATTGTCAAATGGGAACCTTGGTGAGGTTACACTCGACCTATCCAAACTGAAGCTAGATACTTATAAGGATACATCGATCACTCTTGCTCAAGGTTTAGTTAATGATTTAACCAAGTCAGGAAAAGGATTAGTCTTAACAAATGAAGAGTTTTCTTTAAGCATTCCTGTTAAATCATTTACCGATTTTACTAATAAGGATGGAATTACTATAGGGATAACTATCAGTAATGAAGAGGCCCAACCTCTAACAGGAACAGAGAGTAAAATGGTATCCAAAGTAATCTCTCTCCAAAATAGTAAAGAAAATCTAACAAATCCAATTACCTTGTCGATTAAACCAGGTAAAAATCTGGTGGACGATGCAAGGAAAATAGGTATCTATCAGAAACAGGAAAATGGTACATGGACATATGTAGGTTCCTTAAAAAATAGTAATGGTGAAGCTAAACTAACCACAACTAAACTCGGGTCATATGCCCTGATTGAATATCAAACAACATTTTCTGATGTGACCAAAAATTGGGCGAGAGATGAAATTGAGGTGCTAGCTTCTCATCATATAATTAAAGGAAAAGGGACTGGCCAATTCGCTCCTAACGATTCCATAACACGAGCACAATTTGCAGCACTTATAGACCGTATATTAGGTTCTGAGAAGGATTGGAATGAATATGCGAAAATCAGTGGTGCCAATTCTCCGTTGGGACGAGAAGAAATGGTAACGATGATGATGAAGGCACTAGGTGTTGATTTATCAACAGTCGAAGGTGAGCTTACTTTCAAAGATCAGGAAATGATCAGCAAGGATGCCAAAGCGGCAGTGCTATTTGCTGTTCAACATGGCCTTATCAAGGGTACCAGTGGAAACCTATTTGCGCCAGAACAAACTACTAGTCGTGCTCATGCGGCTGTAGTAATCTATCGTTTAATGGTTTATTTAGATAGACTATAAGAAATATAAATAATTTAATTATTTACCAAATAGAAGGCGACCCTTTTTCTACAGGGTCGCCTGTTTTTTTAAGCTTATTTACCTGCTAATTTTAAAACAGCATTTAGCAACACATTAGCCCCTTTAGCACAGTCCTCATAGGAGGTTAGTTCATCTTCACGATGGCTGTAGCCATTTACACTTGGGACAAAGAGCATCGCAGTTGGTACATAGGAGGCGATGAATTGAGCATCGTGACCGGCACCGCTATACATTTGATTTTCTGTGTATCCTAACTCCTTGCAAGCAAAAGCTACTGCATTTATTACTTCCTCATCAAAGTCAACTGTATCTCGATCCCAAAGTCGTGTTGATTTTATGGAACAACCATTTGAAGTTCCTGGTAACTCTTCCACCATTCGCGTTACATCTGCAATCACCATTGGATTCTGATGCCGCGCTTCCAAAGTAAAGGTTACTTTGGAGGGAATAACGGTATGAATATTCGGATATGCATTAATGCGTCCGATTGTGTACACAAGGTCCGAATCGAGTCTCTGTAAGTGTCTTTGCATATCAACAATCATATTAGCAGCAGTGAACATCGGATCTTTTCGCATGCTAATCGGAGTCGTACCGGCATGATTCGATTCCCCATAAACGGAAATTTCATAGCAAACCATGCCTAACACACCGACAACAACACCGATGTCTTTGTTTTTCCGTTCCAGTACAGGCCCTTGTTCAATATGCAGTTCGATATAAGCGCTCGCTTCTTTTAAACGATTTGCCTCAGAACCTTCAAAACCGCTTTCATTTAATGCGTGGGCAAATGTGATCCCATTTTTATCTGTAGAAGCCAGCATTTTGGTTTTATCAAATTTTCCTGATAACACACCTGAAGCCATCAGGGATGGTTCAAACCGTGCTCCTTCTTCGTTTGTAAAATTGACAACAGTAATCGGATTGTCTAACTCCAAATTTGCGTCTTTTATGGAATAGACGGTTTCTAACGCTGTAAGGACACCTAGCACACCATCGAAACGCCCACCTTTAATGACAGAGTCCAAATGAGAACCAATAACGATAGGTGGCAGGTTTTGTTTCCCAGGTAATGTCGCATACATAGTTCCCATATCATCGTAAGTAACAGTCATTCCGATTTCTTCACATAATGATTGGAACTTTTTTCGTGCTGTTATATCCTCAGCTGACAATGAAAGTCTAGTTACACCATTGTTTTCGGTTTTGCCATAATCGCTAAATAACTCAATTAATTTTTCAAGCCGATCAGCGTTACACTTAAGCACAAGTAAACCTCCTCTAATTTTTGGACATACTTAAATTTACGCTCACTGTGACAAAATTATTAATGGCTTTCCCAAAGCTTATACATTTTTCTTCGGCCCGTCTCAATATCAGGATTGAATTGAATCAAGGCTTGTTTCCGAACCACACGCACGTGATCAACCGCCTGTAGTAGCTCCTTATCGATACGTTCCCTACCAACTCCTGCATGCTTCACAATGGATAAGCCAGCAACTGTTCCTTGGGCCATGGCAATTTTCCCACTTTCAATTCCGGTAATATTACCGGCCACAAAAAGTCCGGTAATAGGGGTTTCCATTGTTTCGGAATGATGGGGTACATGTCCACCAAGCTCTGGTAACAGCTGAAACGGGCATCCGGCAATGGCAGCTAGTTCGGCGAGCGGATACAACCCTCCAGCAATACAAACAAAGTCTGCCTCAAAAATCGTTTCAGTTCCGGGAATAGTATCACCATTGACATTGATGTCCACTACTCTTACCCCTTCGACCTGTTCTTTTCCGACAATTTCAAGCGCCGCTTTTCGTAGCAACAGAGGTGTACCATTAACCTTCATACCCTTTTTCGGGTAAAAGGTTAATCCGATTCTCCTCAGCCAATCCGTTTTCATCACTTTGCTCCCCAATCGTAGTAAGGGTGAAGGAGCTAGATGGGCCGCATTTAAAAGTGACTTTAAGACTTCTTCGGGAACCCCGGCTTGATGGCTAATCGGGTTTTTTTCAGGTAATACGACATGACTGACGGTAATTCCTGCCAATTGCAGCTCATTTAGTATCGCAAATGATAAAATATTGGCTCCAATAATGATTCCTTTTTTGCCGACTTGAACCCGGTGGACATTCGTCATTACTTGGGCAGCGCCAATTGACATGACACCGGGAAGTGTCCACCCAGGAATTGGAATCGGGTATTCAGCAGCTCCGGTGGTAAGTAGAACAAAAGGTGCCTCCAATTTTCCTGAGGAAGTATAAACTTTCCAAACCTGATCGACTTTTTCTAAATCATATACCGAAACCCCACATTGAATGGTTACTCCTAAGTTAGAAGCTTGTTGGTGGAGACGTTCGGATTCTTTCATCCCATTCCACCAATCACCTGATGGTTCCTTATGTAATTGTCCGAGCAATCGACCACCAGGTTTAATAAATTCATCTACAATTGTTACAGTTAGCCCATGAGTAGCACAAGCAATTGCCCCAGCTAAACCTGCAGGGCCGGCCCCAATCACAATTACATCAGTCATGGTCTTGCACCATCCTTTTAACGGGATTAGGAAGTTGGATTCCGCTTTCAACTGCCATATTTTCTTTAACCAAAGTTAAACAAGCCCTAATGTTTGCTTGCCGATTTACCATCACTCGGCATTCCATACAATGTCCGATGTTGCAATAAAAACCTCTAGGTGTCCCACTTTCTTCATGGACACGCAGTTTTCTAATCCCATTTGCTAAAAGTGCAGCGGCAATTGTCTCCCCTTCGAAAGCTTTAAACGGTTTTCCGTCAAATTGAAATGTAATCTCTTTTTTATGAGCAATGGTTCCTAACACAGGGTGGTTTATTATTCTAGTCATTTCAATCACCAAGCTTTCCAAAGGAAACCGGACGAATTGGCGGTTGATATTTTAATGGAATTTCAGAATGTGAGATAGTTGGAATAAAGTTTTCCATCATGCGGTCTAATATTGGTCGACAAGTGCGCCCACCACAAAATCCCATACCCGCCCGTGTTCTTAATTTTAATTCCCTTGCCGTACATTGATGTTTATCGAAAGTAGTTTGAATCTGTTCGTAGGTGATTTCCTCACAACGGCAAATAATCATGTTTTCAGTCTTAGCCATTATCTTTCCCCCTTGCCTTTCTTTTAAAAAGATAGTATGCAAGAAATGTACCAATTTAGATTAAAACTAAGTTAAGTTGAGCCGATTCATCCGGTTGTATAAAGTGGCTCTCGTGATGCCAAGCAATCTTGCACATTCGAGTTTATTTCCGTTCACCGATTTTAACGCCCGTTCGAGGATACCTCTCTCGAAGCGATCCATTTCTTCCTGCAAGGATAAAATCGGATCGCTATGAATCTCTGAATCATGAGGTGAAACGAGATTTTCATTCGAATCAAAGCGGTTATTGGAGGTAGGAAAAGGCAAATAATCATGTTTAATGACACCATCGGTAGCAAAGACGATGAGTCTCTCGGCGACATTGCGAAGTTCACGAATATTTCCAGGCCAATCATAATGAAGAAGCTCAATCATTATGTCTTTTTGAAAATCTCGAATTGGCCGCGAATAACTTATCGAAAAAGTATTTAAAAAATAATGGGTTAACTCAATAATGTCCTCTCGTCGCTCTCTTAATGGGGGGATGTGAAGACTAACAACATTTAAACGATAGTATAAGTCCTCCCTGAATTTCCCCTCATTCATGAGTTCTTTTAAATCACGATTCGTTGCAGCAATCACACGAAAATCCACGTCGATTTCCTTTTCGCCACCAATCCGATAATATTTACGCTCTTGTAGTACCCTTAATAATTTTACCTGCATTTCAAGTGGCATCTCGCCGATTTCATCGAGAAACAGCGTGCCACCTCTAGCTAACTCGATTTTTCCCTTTTTTCCTTTTTGGTCAGCCCCTGAAAACGCCCCTCGCTCATAACCGAACAGTTCACTTTCAAATAAAGCAACTGGAATTGCTCCGCAGTTAATCGAGATAAAGGGGGCATTTGGCTTTTCACTAGATTCATGAATAGCCTTCGCAAATACTTCCTTACCAACGCCGCTTTCTCCTAAAATCAACACCGTAGATTTAACGGAACAAACCTTTCGTGCTAATTCTATTGTTTTTTTGATAGCGGAACTTTTCCCTTTAATAGCATTAAATGGATCAACAAAGTCCTTATACTTGGCGACCTCTTGTTCTAATCGGTGGACCTCCGTTGACATATTGAATAATTTTTCATTGAGGACAACTTCGTTTGTTATATCTGTTTCAGAAACAACGGCTCCAATGATTCGATTGTTAAAATAAACAGGAGTGGAATTAATTAATACAAATAAATCTGAGCGCGGCTGATGATGATGGCGTGAGATGCTTTTTCCTTTATGTAGGGTTTGTAAGATTTCAAGTTTATTAGGATCAAAAAATTGAGTAATCGGTTTGCCGATAATATCTTGTTTTTTGACGGAAAAAATTTTCTCCGCTCCTGCTGTCCAGGTGCATACATGCTCATTTTCATCAATAACGGTGACAGAAGCATCGGTGGTTTGAATGACGGTATCGTAAAAGGCCTTTAATTGCCTGTTTAAATTATAAAGAAAATCAATCATGCCCGAGGCAGTAATGGTCCCGACAGATTTGTCTTTATTATCTAAAACCTCCACAACGGAATGATAACTAAAAAGCGATATCAGGGTTTCAATGGAAGCGTCTTCATTTATAGACTTGGTTGGTAAAGATTCGTCTACTATATGAGATTTTGTTATCGAACATTTTAATATATCTTTTACCGTAGGAATTGAAAAAAACATGACAACCTCCTTAGTTTTGTCTAAATATTTAAACACTGTAAAAATTATTATACAGTATTATCCAGAATTTTAAAAATATTTATATTTTTCAAACCGAAAGCTATGGTTTTTTTGGCACACTTATTGCATAAATAAAGATGAGTCCAAATTTTGGAGAAAGGAGGGAAGAGTTATGAAACACTGTGATGTATTCATTATAGGCGGAGGAATAATCGGCTGCTCCATCGCCTATTATGTTTCGAAATTCGGAAGATCTGTCACCATCGTAGAAAAAGGAGAGTTTGTCAGTGGAACGTCTTCGCGCTGCGACGGAAATATTTTAGCCATTGATAAGGATCCCGGATTTGACAGCCAAATGTCGTTGGTTAGTCAACGATTAGTCGACCAATTAAGCAGGGAATTGGAACATTCCTTTGAATATCGAGCTCCTGGAAGTATTCTCGTTTGTGAAACAGATGAAGAAATGGATGCAGCAAAACAATGGGTTGACCGCCAAAAGGCAGCAGGTCTCCCGTTTAGAATGCTAGATCGAACGGATATACGACAAGAATCCCACTATTTTGCCGATGATTTACTTGGAGGTTTGGAATGTGCAACGGATTCAACAGTAAATCCTTATTTACTAGCATTTTCGCTTCTAGAAGAAGCGAAAAAGTTAGGTACTGAGGCTATTCGTCATACTGAAGTGATAGCAATGAAAAAAGAGCCGAACGGTTGTTTCACCGCGGAAACTTCAAACGGTGTTTTTACGGCCAATCATGTGGTCAATGCCGCTGGCGTTTGGGCACCTCGAATCGGTGAAATGCTTGATTTGAAGATACCAATCCAACCAAGAAAAGGTCATCTGATTGTCGCTTCTAGACAACAAAATGTAGGGCTGAGAAAGGTAATGGAATTTGGTTATCTCATCTCCAAATTCGGCGGGGAACGTCGGGTTGACCCGTTAACGAAAAGATATGGGGTGGCTCTTGTCTTTGAACCGACGGAAAGTCAAAACTTTTTAATTGGTAGTAGTAGAGAGTTTGTCGGTTTTAATACAAAAGTAAACCATGAAGTCATTCACTGCATTGCGAAACGGGCGATTCGTTTTTATCCGAAAATGACCGATATGCTAATCATACGTTCCTACACAGGTTTAAGGCCATGGACGGAAGATCATTTACCAATTATTTCACGGGTTGATCATCTGCCAAACTATTATATTGCGGCAGGGCATGAAGGAGACGGAATTAGCCTCGCTGCAGTAACCGGGAAATTAGTTGAGGAGCTTATTAACGATAAAGAAACTTCGATTCCAGTTGAACCGCTTAGTTACAACCGTTTTACAGAAAGGGTGTTGACCAATTGAAAACGCACAAGGTTTTTACCACGATTGATACACATACCGGTGGTAATCCGACTAGAACGGTTATTAGCGGTCTTCCAAAACTAGTCGGAAAAACGATGTCAGAAAAAATGCTTCATATGAAAAAGGAATATGACTGGATTCGCAAATTATTAATGAATGAGCCAAGAGGTCATGATGTAATGTCTGGGGCACTTCTCACAGATCCCTGCCATCCTGATGCCGATATCGGGGTCATTTACATTGAGACGGGCGGCTATTTGCCGATGTGCGGTCATGACACTATTGGTGTTTGTACTGCCTTAGTAGAATCGGGATTAATACCAATTGATGAGCCAGTTACTTCATTAAAACTTGATACACCAGCGGGTCTCGTAGAAGTTGATATTTTATTAGAAAATGGCAAGGCGAAAGAAGTAAGTTTTTGTAATGTCCCTGCCTTTCTATTAAAAACCATTTCTGTTCATGTCGAAGGGATTGGACTTGTGAATGCAGAGATTGCTTACGGTGGAAATTTTTATGCCATTATAGATGCAAAATCAGTAGATTTGGACCTAATTCCTGATAATGCTTCGATGATTATTGAAAAGGCGATTAAGATTCGAAACACAATTAATGAAAATATCGAGATTGTCCATCCGCAATACCCATTCATTCAAGGGCTGACTCATGTTGAATTTTTTACGGAGCCAACGCATCCAGATGCTGATGTAAAAAATACGGTTGTTGTGCCTCCAGGTGGGATTGACCGCTCTCCTTGTGGGACAGGTACATCTGCTAAGCTAGCAGCACTTTTTTCCAAAAAACAAATTACCATTGGGGAGGAATTTGTTCACGAAAGCATTGTTGGGTCGCTTTTTAAAGGCTATGTCGTACATTCTACTAAGATAGAAGGAATCGAGGCAGTGGTGACAAAAATTACCGGATCAGCCTGGTTAATGGGAATGCACCGATTCTTCTATCATGAAGCTGACCCGTTAAAAGAAGGGTTTTTGCTAATTCCCCCGATGGCGGAACATGAAATGGAGGACGTGCTATGAGAATTCAAAAGGTTTACAACACCATGGATGTTCATGTAGCAGGTGAGGCATTTCGGATCATAAAGGACACACTGTTCATACATTATCAGAGCCTGGACCAGCTTAATGAACAATTTCTATTTGATTTTGCCGATGAAATCAAGCTTTTATTAAATGAGCCCCGCGGATTCGCGGGATTAAATGGCTGCTTAGTTGTTCCTCCGTTTCATCGGGATGCAGATGCAGCAATCGTATTTTTCAATCATTTGGGAACAATCCCTCTTCATTACGGCGGTATCGTTGCCGTCATTACCGCATTATTAGAATGTGGGCATTTGCCGCAAAAGAAATCCAATGAATATCGACTTGAAACAGTTAGTGGTTTGATTTCAGTGAAAGCAAGGATGGAAAATACGGAAGTTGTTTCCGTACAATTTGAAAGCAAACCATGCCTTGTCGTAAAAAAAGAAATTCCATTAAGCCATCCGTATGTCGACACTCATTTCTCCCTTGTTCAAGCGGACCAATTATATGCGGTATTTGAGAAACGCGATTTTACTGCAGAAATTCGTGTAGAAGAGCTTTCAGAATTAAAAGCCTGGAGTCAAACCATATTTAAAACACTTGGTTCAAAAGGGCCTATCAAAGCCGCCGTTTTACTGGACGATTCTCAATTTGAAACAAACTGTCGAATTAAAACCATCACGTTTCGTGATGATCTATACATTGTCCGCTCACCAGGATTCGGGGCAACGCTAGCAAGTTTTATAAGTTTGTTAGCGAAGTTAACAGAGCCTAAAGAAGAGGAACTTGTAAATGAAAGTATTTTTGGTAGCGAGTTAAAGATACGATTAGCTAATCAAACGGAGAGTGGCTATCAATTTATCTTTTCTAGCCGCGGATTCCTGACCGGTATGCATACATTTGTTTTAGATCCGTCAGATCCGTTGGCGGAAGGATTCTTATTAAAATAAAGGAGGATTTAGCTAATGACTATGATTAGAGGAGCCTATCCTGTACTAATTACACCGATGACTGGAGAACAGGAAGTTGATTGGGGTGGTGTCAAAAATAATGTCAACTACTTTATAAACCAAGGTGTCGCTGGAATTGTCATTAATGGCAGTACTGGCGAGTTTGTCAGCCTTTCAAAAGAAGAAAAGTTCAAAATCGTAGAAACGGTTTTAACTGCCGTAAATGGTCGTATTCCTGTCATAGTCGGAACGGCAGCTGAAACAACAAAAGAAACAATCGAAAATACCAAACAGGCCCAAGCCTATGGAGCAGACTGTGCACTTGTTATTAACTCCTATTATTGCAAACCGAAGGAAGATGAAATCTTTTTCCATTTCAATGAAGTTTCTAAGGCTGTCGATATCCCGATAATGCTTTACAATAATCCGTTTACCTCCGGTGTCGATATGAGCACGGAGCTAATGCTTCGAATCGGTAAAGAGTGCGAGAGAGTGACACATATAAAAGAGTCCAGTGGTGATGTTCGGAAAGCAAGAGACCTAGCCAGAAAAGGGAAAGGGAATATCGAGGTATTTTGCGGCTCTGAAGATTTAGTAATGGAGTCTTATCTAGTAGGAGCGACAGGTTGGATTTCTGTTGCAGGTAATATCGTTCCAAGGCTTGTAACCGATATGTTTAACCATTTCCAAAATGGCGAGCTTGAGCAAGCGTGGGCACTAAATGATCGGATTCTACCTCTATGTGAATTTCTAGAAGGGTCCGGAAAATACGTCCAGCTTGTTAAACGAGCAATGGAATTGAAGGGACAGGCAGGAGGGCCTTCCCGTTATCCCCGCTTAGGATTAACACCTGATGAAGAAGAAAAGTTGAAAAGTCTTTTAGTGAACCTAAATGCAGTAACGCGGGTTTAAATATTCTGTTAAAAGCTAACGTGATTTTGCAAGTGCCCAATTTTCCCGGACATATAATCCGTTATCTTATGAAAATCAAGGGAAATAGTCATGTTTTTGTGGAAATAACGGAACCATTGTCCGGAAACATTTATCGGCATCAATCTAGAAGAAGGGTAGCATTATCTTCTTTAATAAATTAATTGAAACCTTTTGTACCGTATATCGTAATAATATAGAAGGTGCAAAAGTCTTTTTTATTATGATTTTTTTGAACCATACAGTTTACTGTACGGTTTTTTTATTTTATAATAAAATAAATGAATGGAAAGGCGTGGGGAAATTGGGAAGGTTTATCGTATTGGTGAGTTAGCAAAGGAAGCAAATATCTCGAAAAGAACCATAGATTATTATTCCCAGATTGGTTTACTAACGCCAGTTAGGTCAGACTCTAATTATCGGCTATATGAGGAACAGTCTATTAAGATTCTGCAATTAATTGCCCATTATAAAAAACTAAACATGCCTCTTGAAGAGATTAAGGAATTCATTCATCTTTTAAAAAAAGAGGGACAACTAAACGAAGACAAAATAAATAAACACGTTCAGCAAATTACGGATATCATGCATCACCTAGTGGCTGAGTTAAATGAAATTAAACCACTTATTGATAAATTAGATAGTAAACAAAAGGATTTTATTGCAAGTAAAATCTCTGCGCAGGGTTTAACGTTAGCTCAAACATTAATCTTATTTTTTGGATAATATATATAGGACAAACAGTCTGCGATTGAACGCATTTTTATAGTTTTCAATATAAAGTTTTAATCAATTTTGGAGGGATATACAATGTTTTTTACACCTTGGACTATTCTTATCATACTTGCTTTTGGATTAAGCCTTTGGGCACAATTCAGGGTAAAAAGTACGTTTAATAAATACTTAAACGTTCCGGCTTCATCTGGGTTAACTGGTGCAGATGTAGCAAGAAGAATGCTGGATGACAATGGATTACAACATATTCCAATTGAGTGCGTTAGAGGTTCCTTAACAGATCATTATGACCCGATTTCCAAAGTGGTAAGATTATCAGAACCTGTTTATTATGGGAATTCGGTAGCTTCACAATCAGTAGCTTGTCATGAAATTGGACATGCGATTCAAGATAAAGTGAAGTATCCAATGTTAGTGGCAAGGCACAGAATTTTCCCAGTTGTGAACTTCTCATCTGGAATTGCTCCATTATTGATATTAGGGGGATTCTTTTTCAAAGTTTCAGGGTTACTATTACTGGGAATTATCGCTTTTAGTGCCGCAGTATTATTTCAAATTATTACTCTTCCCGTTGAGTTTAATGCAAGTACACGCGCAAAGGATTTTATGATTAAGTTAGGGTTTATTAGAAATAATGAAGAAGGTTCAGCGAGTAAAGTATTAAATGCTGCAGCATTGACTTATGTAGCGGCAACCTTAATGTCAGTCTTGCAATTAGCGGAATACTTATGGTTATTTAATAGTAGCAGTGATGAAGATTAATCCAATAAAACACGAAAAAGATGGTTTCCTAAAAACCATCTTTTTATGTGCCTCTTTTCCCTAAAATAAATATAAAGATCACGAGTATAAAAAGCATAATGATTAGTTGCCATTCCATACTCAAATGGAGTGCCTGATTCACGGCAAAAGCCTCAATAAACAAGGAAGGTACCTTTCCTATTGTACTGGCTATACTAAAAGCATAGACACTCATTTGACTATATGATGCAACTAGTGTTACCACGCCAGAAGGAACGAAGGGTAAAATTCGTAAAAAGAGAACAATTACCACAGCTTCTAATCCTTTTGTGGAGTGCAACCTTAATAACCATCTATTATCGATGTATATCTTACTCGACAGTTTGGTTAAACCTTTTCGATACAAAATAAAGCTTACAATTGCTCCAACCGCTTCACCCATAATAGAAAGCAATAGTCCCATTTTAAATCCAAAAATAGAAATATTCGCTGCGGTCAAAAAAGCACTTGGTAAAATACCAGATATCGCAATACCTACATTTACCAGAATACTAATAATAACAATCAGATTTTTGTTCTCGGGTATCCACTCAAAAAATAAATCGCTCATCCGTTACTCAGCACCAAGCCATTTGTACCCTACACCCCATACGGTGATTAGGTATTCATCGGCAGGGAATCCAGCTTTTCGAAGCTTATCGCGCAAGTTGCGAACATGTGAGTCAACAGTACGGTCCTCAGTGGCCACACCATGACCCCATATAGCCGTAATTAAATGGTCGCGGGTATAGACTTTTTTCGGATTTTTTAAGAACAATCCCATCATTGATAGTTCTTTCGGAGTTAATGAAATGAGATTATCTTTAAAATGAAGTTCATAGGAGTCCTCGTTTAGTACCAGGCCTTTAAAAGAAATCATTCCTGAAGAATGGTGATTTCTTCTCAGAACTGCTTCCATTCTAGCCATTAATTCATCTCCATCAAACGGTTTCGAGATATAATCATCTGCTCCGATACTTAAACCTTTTACAATGTCCGGTTTTTCAGACCTCGCTGTTAACATAATAATAGGATAGTCCCATTTTTTACGAATCATTTTACAAGCTTCCCATCCATCTAATTCAGGCATCATAATATCCAATAGAATCAGGTCAACTGGATGGGTTTCTAAGTAATGGATCGCATCTAAGGCGGATGTGAATTTAATACAATGATAATCTTTTGGTAAAAGATACAAAGAAATTAACTCAAGCATCCGAGGTTCATCGTCAATTAGTAAGATATTTTTCATTACTCGACTGCTCCTTTAAAAATAATCTCAAATTCAGTTCCAACATTTTCTTTGCTTTTAACAATAATGGTACCATTATGGGCATGAACTAACTCTCTTACAATGGCAAGTCCAAGGCCAGATCCACCAAGAGCTCTCGTCCTTGATTTGTCAACTCGATAAAAGCGTTCAAAAATATGAGGAATATCCTTTTCAGGAATACCTTTTCCGGTATCTGAGACTTTCACATGAAGATTGAGCCTTTTTTTCTCAACGGCTATTTCAATTCTAGCCCCTTTTTGCGAGTACTTCATTGCATTGTCCAACAAATTTAGGAAAATCTGCTCCAATCTAATCGGGTCTGCCATTAAAAATACTTGAAAATGACAAGAAACATGTAAAGTCATATTTTTTTCTTTGAAAGCGGGTGATAGTCTTTGCTCAACCTTGAATAAAAACTCACAGAGCTCGATACGTTGTTTTTGTATCACAGACATATTTTGATCAAACTTAGCTAACTCGAATAATTCTTTTATTAACACGGAAAGACTTGTGGTTTCCTCTAAAATGATTTCTAAGTATTTGTCTTGGTCTTCCTTTGACAGATTTCGTTTGTAAATAATATCCGTATATCCTTTTATATAGGTCAATGGAGTTCTCAGTTCATGTGATATACTTGCTAAAAAATCATTGCGTTCCTTTGTAAGATATTCTAATTGTTGCGCCAATAGATGAATAGATGTTGCTAAATCGCCAAGTTCGTCTTTCCCTGTTTTAGGTAAGGTGACGGAATAGTCGCCACTACTCATCCTAGAGGTCGCTTTCTTCATTCCAATTAAGGGTTTTGTTAGTGCCTTTGAAAGAATAATGATAATGATAATAGTAAGACAAACTGAGATGACTCCTGCTAAAAGAAAATGTTCATTTAGGTGTTTAATTAAAGACTGAACTGATTCAGTATTTTGAAACATAAAAACATATCCAACAATTTTATCTTCTACCTTAATTGGACTAGCAGTAGCGATAAACGGCATTTCGCGCCAATTCCCTTCAATAATTTTGCCTTCTCTAGGAATATTTGCGATTTTAGATTTTATATAACGGGGAAAATGAATACTTTGTCCGGATGAACCAATAAATTGAAACTGGTTATTGGTTATTACGACATCCGTTTTTGCTTCTGATTCCATCAAGTTGATATGGTTAATAGTGGACTGGTCAAAATTCATCTCCAATACGGTTCTATGCGAATTTCCTCTTGCTTGTAATTCACTTAATTCTTCCTCCACTCGAGAATCTACCAAAGAAGCATGCAGAAAGAAAAACATAAACGATTCCAGACCAAAAATAATAATGAAAAATATGACTCCCAACTTAATCGATAGTTTATTCAAGTAGACCACCCTCTGGCTCTAGTAGCTTAATTGTACAATATTCATGTGGAGAAAATATGCAGAAATAGTGAAGTAATAGAATCTGAATGAACGATATTGGTATTATGAAAATACAATATTTATGTTGGGTGAGGCTTTTTTATTAATTTATAAATCAAGTAGGGAAAGACTTTATTTTAGATAAAATAAAAAATGAGCCTAATCTATAAGTGTGTGAAAAATGTGAAAACCCGAGTGTTTGACACCCGGGTTTTATTATAAAGCTTTGATGAGCTAGTTTAAGATACGTTTAAACCAACTGCATGGTTGTAATACAAGTACCATCGGACTCAAAAGTGGAGATTTCTGATTCAGACATTTTACCGCCATGCTCAATCTTGATTCGATATGTTTTATCGCGTGGTAGCCATAAATCAAAGAATCCATTTTCTTGGGTTATTACTTTTTTGTCTAAAATGACATTACCATTCATATCTTCAATGAATACATCAAACTCTTCTTCTACCAATTCACCTTGACAACCTGTCAAGCTATGATTAGTTCAAGGATGGGTTTCCTTGATGTAAGGTGCAATTGAAACGAAAAAGTCTTCATCAGTCAAATCATAGACTTGATCTTTTCCGTCACTTTTCTTAACAATGAGTTGCCCGGAAGTAATGGATGCCGACTCATCCTTTATATTCCTTAAACTGTAATCTTGTACTAATTCTCTGATATTTTCAACTTCGTTAGCTTTTAAAGAAGATACGTCACTTGAATCTTGTTGTCCACATCCAGCTAATATAATAGAGAGAAATAAACTAGCAAGAAAGATTATTCCCTTCATCTATTATTTCACCTCCTTAAGAATGACAAATTTTAAAATTTGTTCATCATATTTTCGCTTGGCATACCATTTTCATTCATCATGCCCCCATTTTTATGGCAAGTGTCGTACATTTCCTTCAAATCCTCTTTTGATGAGTTGGGATGCATTTTTTCCATAAATGGCAATATGTTTTCAAAGCTAAATTCATTGTCTAGGTTGCTAGTTCCAGCCGCAAATACAGCTGTCCCTGCTCCAAAAACTAAGGCGGAACATAGAAGACCAACTGACCATTTTTTCATCAAGCTACAACCCCTTTCTATTATATCTATATACTAAAACAAAAATTTGCAGAAATTATGCATTTCGTATGGCAATGTTATGAAGAATTATTAATTCACATCATTAAAAAACGCCAGGAAAGGATATTTTACAAAGAATAGAAAAAACGCCATTTTCAAATGAAAATGGCGTTTAAAGATATGGAGCATAGGGGGTTCGAACCCCTGACCTTTTGGCTGCCAGCCAAACACTCTCCCAGCTGAGCTAATGCCCCGTCTTTACATATACATTATTATATCGATTTTTAATAATTTGGCAATAGTTTTTTTGAAACTTAAACACAAACAAAGCAGAAAAATTCACAAAAATTCTCTATTGAGATATAGTTCGTATTGAAAAACTACAAATGAAACTATAAAAGACACAGGAGGTAATAACATGAATTTAGTCGCAATCGTAGGAAGCCTTCGGAAAGAATCCTATAATATGCAATTAGCAAATACAATCCAAGAAAGATATAAGGAAAAAATAAACATAGAAATAGCTGATATTCGTTCATTACCTTATTTTGATCAGGATGAAGAAAATAATCCGTCACAAACTGTAAAAGCCTTTAAAGATAAAATAGCTAATGCAGATGGCGTTATCATTATTACACCGGAATACAATTGGTCTGTTTCTGGCGTGTTAAAAAATGCTCTTGATTGGGCTTCGAGAGTGGAAAAAGTATTCATTAATAAGCCAGTGATGACTTTGGGGGCTACACCTGGAATGCTCGGTACCGTCCGTGCTCAAATGCATTTGCGTGAAATTCTATCATCACCTGGTATTCAAGCTAAAATACTTCCTCCTGGAGGAAATGAAGTTCTTATAAATATGGCAAATCAAAAGTTTGATGGAGAGAAGCTTGTCGACGAGGGAACACTAAACTTCCTAGATAGCAAAGTAGAAACTTTTATTGATTTTGTCAAATCAGAAGTAAAAAAAGCATAAACAAAAAGAAAGCTGAATCCCTTGTAGATCTATAAGGGATTTCGGCTTTCTTTTTGAAAAGCAAAAAACGAACGTTTTTCAATCCATACTTTCAATTTCTACACTTTTAATGCCGTTAAATTTAGAAACAGTGTAATAGACATCAGTTGTACTTAGTTTGGAATCAACGGTAATAATGAACTGGACTAAATGATCACTTTCGGCGATATCCTTAATTCTAACCCGCTTGATTGAGAATTTCTCTTCTTTCATCCTCACAATAATATCAGCAATATCGTTTTTATCAGCCACATTCAACTGTAGGGCAAGTTCCTTTTCGCGGAGTCTTTTTGGCCCAATTAACGTGATCAAAAAAGGAACTAATTCAACGCTAATAATAAGAAGGCCAACACCTGTTATGGCTTCTGTATAGAAACCAGCCCCTACGGCTATCCCGATTCCAGCAGCTCCCCATATCATTGCAGCGGTTGTTAAACCAGTAATATTGTCATTCTCTCTTCTTAAAATTACTCCAGCGCCAAGAAATCCTATTCCGGAAACGATTTGTGCGGCTAAGCGAAGCGGATCCATTGTAATATTGATTTTGTCATTATGAGGAAATGAATAAGCGGATTCAATCGAAACAATGGTTAGTAGGCAACTTACAATTGAAATAACTAGACTTGTTTTTAAACCGACGGGCTTTCTTTTTAATTCTCTTTCTAATCCAATAACTAGACCTAAAATAGCGGATATGCCTAATTTAAGCAACATCCCTAACTCAATTTGTGTCATAAGATTACCGCCTATTATTATTATTATTATTATTATTGGGATATCCAGAAAATTATCATAGCAAAATAATGTTTTAGAGGTGTACAATAGTAGTTATGTTTTTAATATTGTATTAATAAAAGGAGAAGCAAGATGAAAAAGTCAGAGATTAATCCTTACTTTGTACTTGCGGTAGGTGTTATTTCCGTTTCAACCTCAGCTATTTTTGTGAAATTTTCAAACTCGCCATCTGGTGTCATTGCATTTTATCGTTTGTTCTTATCCGTGTTATTATTGCTTCCTCTTTTTTTAACAAGGTATGTAAGTGAACTTAAACTTATTACGAAGAAAGACTGGGTTTACTCAATGATTGCCGGAATCTTTCTGGCATTACATTTTATTCTTTGGTTTGAATCGCTCAACTATACATCAGTTGCCAGTTCCACCGTGCTCGTCACACTCCAACCGGTATTCGCTTTTATCGGAACATATTTTATCTTTAAAGAAAAAATCTCCGTCATGACAATTTTAAGCGGTTTTATTGCCATCATCGGTAGCGTTATTATTAGTTGGGGAGATTTTCGGATTAGTGGACAAGCCCTTTGGGGAGACCTGTTAGCATTAGTTGCCTGTGCTCTGGTAACAATCTATTTAATGTTCGGGCAATCTGTTAGAAAAAGATTATCGCTCATCACCTATACCTTTATCGTTTACTCTTTTAGCAGCATTACTCTATTCATTTATGTTTTAATAAGAAATGAACCGTTCATTCCAAGCCAATCGGGTGATTGGACATATTTCTTTCTGTTAGCATTGATCCCGACACTACTAGGTCATTCTTTATTCAATTGGACCCTAAAGTGGATTAGTACCTCTACAATTTCAATGGCCATTCTTTTTGAACCAGTTGGAGCCATTATCTTAGCTTATTACCTTCTTGATGAAGGTTTAATCTTGTCACAAATAATCGGAGGCATTGTTGTTATCGGTGGAATTGCTCTATTTGTAATGGATGAAAGAAAAGCTAAGGCTGTGAAAAATAAACTGGCAATAAGTAAAGAGATAAAAGGATAACTCGATTACAGCGGTTATCCTTTTATTTTCTAAAAAATGTGGATAATGTGGATGAAATAATCACAACTTGTTGATAAAGTCGTATAACATGCTAGAAATCAATACGGAAGATATCTAGATGATGTGAATAATCTTGTGGATAATTAACAAACCAAAACGAAGTGATAAAAAAATCTAAAAAACTATATTGCAAACATGTTTTTATCATGATATATTAAATCTCGTCCTTGAGACACCAAATGAATCAGCTAAACTTGAACTGAAAATAATTTCAAAAAAAGTTATTGACATTACCCAAGTCGCTATGATAAATTAGAGAAGTCGCTTTTGGACAAACATTGCTCTTTGAAAACTAAACAACCAAACATTAACAAACTTCTTTTTTATAAAAGAAAACAAGCCAGATTAACTTTTTGAGCTTTTATCAACTCTTTATTGGAGAGTTTGAT
>NZ_JBTOOE010000018.1:0-91595 GCF_054786815.1 Pseudoneobacillus rhizolycopersici
ACCACCTTGCCAAGGTGGGGGTCGCGGGTTCGAATCCCGTCTTCCGCTCCAATTAATTTTAAGGCGGCATAGCCAAGTGGTAAGGCATGGGTCTGCAAAACCCTGATCACCGGTTCAAATCCGGTTGCCGCCTCCATTTTTAATAGAATACAAATTGGCAAAAGTTTTATTTTGCCGGGGTGGCGGAACTGGCAGACGCACAGGACTTAAAATCCTGCGGTAGGTGACTACCGTACCGGTTCGATTCCGGTCCTCGGCACTTTAACAAAATTATATCTTATTACGCCGGTGTGGCGGAATTGGCAGACGCGCACGACTCAAAATCGTGTTCCTCTGGAGTGTCGGTTCGACCCCGACCACCGGTATTAACATTGATCGAATTTTGGAAGTAAGGACATATTGTTCTTACTTTTTTTTGTTTTATTTTATTAGGACTTATGTACCGATATTTCAATATTTAAATAAAAGTTACCCTCTTTTCAGTAGATCAACGGAACGTATGTCTTCAAGCTCAGAACCCCCTTCTCATCCAAGGATTAGCAGTTCAAAACAACTAACCCAATCTAATAGAAATCATCTAAAGATTAACAACAAGAATTGATACCTGTTTCTGATTGCGAAATAATTCCAATTTAAACTTTTCGGTTGATGAAAATAATATATTGATATATTATTAATTCGAGATGAATAATTAATAGACATCAAAAGGAGATTACAAATTTATGAATATATTAGTAATAAAAGCAAATAACCGTCCAGCGTCAGATTCAGTGTCTTCTAAAATGTATGAAACTTTCATGAAGAATCTAGAAGGTGTAAATATCACAACATTCGATGTTTTTGCAGAAGATATGCCTTATTTAGGTCAAGATTTATTCACTGCATTTGGTAAAGTAGCATCGGGTGAAGAACTCACAGAAGTAGAACAACGTATTTTAACGGCAAAACAAAAAGCAATGGATGCATTAACAGCAGCAGATGTTGTAGTGGTGGTTTTCCCATTATGGAATCTAACTATTCCAGCTAAATTACAAACTTTTGTTGACTATGTGTATCAAGCTGGGTATTCATTTAAATATGACGAAAATGGTCAAGCAGTTCAGTTAATGACTAACAAAAAAGCGATAATTTTAAGTGCACGTGGTGGCGTTTACTCAACCCCTGAAGCAGCACCGATGGAAATGGCCGCTACCTACATTAAAAATGTTTTTGGTGGCGTATTCGGAATGGAAATCATTCAAGAAGTTATTATTGAAGGTCATGCTGCCATGCCAGATCAAGCAGAAACGATTATAGCGGAAGGTTTAGCAAAAGTAGAAGTTGTGGCAAAAAGTTTATCAGCAGTAACGGTTTAATGACTATATTTAAGCTGTAGGAGTAAAGTCCAAATTTAGACTTTACTCTTTTTTGTATTTATTGGAGATGTATTTTAATAGATAGATAAAGGACATTTCAAACCGGAAACGATTGTCCTATATAGGGTCGATGAAAGACATATTGATCCCAACAAATTGTTTGAATTGCTAATTACGATTCCAATATTTACATATTTTATATTGGCTTTAAAAAATTTACATAACCTTTACAAATGTTTTAAAGAGAATTTACATATAGCGTATATTCTTTACATGGGGAATAGCCAATTAATCATCTTGGAGGTTATAAATCATGTTAAAAAGAATGACGACAATAGGATTATTGGTGCTATTCATAGTGTCCGTGTTATCGGCATGTGCTAATAGTGATAAGCAAGAATCGGCGAATCAAGGATCTAGTCTCATCTCGGTTTCGGGATCCACATCTGTTGGTCCTTTAGCTGAGAAAATTGCGCACAAATATATGGAGAAAAACGATGTGAAAATTGAGATAAATCAAATCGGGTCATCAGCAGGGATAACCAACACAACCACTGGTGTGTCGGAGATTGGGATGTCCTCCCGTGATCTAAAAGATGAAGAAAAGGCAAATGGCTTGCTGGAGACAATTATAGCTTATGATGGAATTGTTGTCGTGACTCATCCAAGTAATAAGGTTAAGAATCTTACGATGAATCAAGTGAAGGATGTTTTTACGGGGAAAGTTACGAACTGGAAAGAGCTTGGTGGAGATGACATGGAAATTGTTGTTGTTTCTAGGGAGGATGGCTCTGGTTCACGAGATGCTTTCCAAGAAATTGTCGGGTACTCATCTGGAGAACTAGTTAGAAGTTCCATTATTGCTAGTGGAAACGGTAATATCAAAACAACTGTCGCTACGAATAAGCATGCTGTAGGTTTTATTTCATTTGAATATATTGATTCCTCTATTTCAACTATCAATATCAATGGAGTGGAGGCTACAGCAGATAATGTTCTGCAACAAAAATATAGCCTATCACGTCCATTTTTGTTTGTGCATAAAGAAGGTCATTTATCTGAGGCGGGGCAGCGCTTTATTGATTACATCTTAGGTCAAGACGGACAGGCCATTGTGGCAGAAACAGGTGCAATTCCAGTTAAATAATTACCTTTTAGAAATACATGTACATGTTCTAACATGAGTGGCAGAAAACATGTGGAAATACTGGCCTGGAGGATAAGATTATGCAGCAACCACTTCCTAGAAAAATAGAAACATCTAATAAAAAGAAGTATTTATTAGAGAAGGTATCATCGAGATTATTTCAGTTTTGCGCTCTTCTTTCAGTTATTAGTTTATTGCTAATCGTTGGATTCGTATTTTACAAAGGTACACTACCATTTCTCGTAGAGGGCTATAGCTTTATTGATTTTATCTTTGGCGTAGATTGGGTACCTAGTGAAGATCAGTTTGGAATTTTCCCAATGATTGTTGCATCGATTTATGCTACGATTGGCGCGCTAGTTATCGGAGTGCCCGTTGGGTTATTTACAGCGATTTTCTTAGCGGAGATTGCTCCAAAAAATGTTGCAAAACTAATTTCTCCAGCTGTACAGCTGTTAGCGGGAATCCCTTCCGTATTATATGGGGTATTTGGTTTAGCGATTATAGTCCCATTTTTACAAAATAATTTAAATTTAGCAAAGGGACAAAGTTTATTAGCCGTAATCCTTGTGCTAGCGATTATGATGCTACCGACGATTGTAACAGTAGCTGAAACAGCAATTCGTGCTGTACCGAAAACGTATCGTGAAGGTTCATTGGCACTAGGAGCTTCGCAAATTGGAACCATCTTTAAGGTTGTTGTCCCGGCGGCCAAGTCGGGAATTATGGCAGCCATCGTACTTGGTTTAGGAAGAGCAATCGGTGAAACGATGGCCGTTATTTTAGTAGCAGGAAACAGCCTCATTACACCGACTAGTCTATTTGATAGTGTGCGTCCATTAACGACCAATATTGCATTAGAAATGGGCTATGCATTTGGAACACATCAAGAAATGCTGTTTGCAACTGGGATTGTATTATTCTCGTTTATTCTTCTATTAAATTTTGTTTTAGCAAAAATAAGCTCGAAGGGTGGTAAGTAAGTTGAGAAAGCTTAAAGATCATTTGCTCCGTGGACTTCTTTGGTTATCGGCTTTCTTAACGATTGCTGTCCTTGTAATCATTGTTGGATTTATTTTTATCAAAGGGTTTCGCCTGATCAACTTTGATTTTATCTTTGGAGATTATTCCCCTAGTGGTGGTGGAGGAATATTACCGATGATCGTGACCACGCTTTATACGATTGTCATTTCATTGTTAATCGCAACACCAATTGGTATTTTTGCCGCCGTGTATTTGCAGGAGTATGCGAAACAAGGACGGTTGGTACGAATAATTCGATTTGCAACAGAGAGCTTGACCGGGATTCCATCCATTATTTACGGATTATTTGGTGCCGTATTCTTTGTGACGACTTTAAAATTAGGCATGTCAATTATAGCTGCTTCCTTAACGTTAACGATTATCGTATTACCTGTCATCATTCGAACAACAGAGGAATCGTTAAAAACAGTCCCAAATACTTATCGCGAGGGCTCGTTGGCATTGGGAACAACTAAGCTGCAAACTTTATATAAAGTCATTTTACCTAGTGCGATGCCGGGTATTTTATCGGGAATTATTCTTTCAATGGGGAGAATTGTCGGTGAATCGGCTGCGATTTTTTTAACAGCAGGAACGGTCGCAGCGATGCCAGAAAGCATTTTCTCGTCAGCTCGAACATTAACGGTTCATTCATTCTTAGTGACACAGGAGGCTGGCGATATTGAACTTGCCTCGGCTGTTGGAATTGTGCTCATTGTAATCATTTTAGTCTTAAACCTTACGGCCATGTTTATCTCGAAAAAATTAAATAAAGCTGACTATTAAGAGGTGTTAATGATGATGATTTCAACTGAGAAGGAATACAATAAATTGCAGAGGGGAAATGTAGCACCAATGAATCAGCAATCTGAAGGTAGAAATATCATTAGTGTAAAGGATCTCAATTTATTTTACGGGGAAAAACAGGCACTTTACTCGGTCTCAATGGATATTAAGGAAAAAGAAGTGACAGCCTTGATCGGTCCTTCAGGGTGTGGTAAATCAACGTTTTTACGTACTTTAAATCGGATGAATGACTTAATTGATGATGTAAAAATTAATGGTGATATTGTAATAGATAGTGAGAATATTTACCAATCAGATGATGTCATAAAATTAAGAACAAAAGTTGGCATGGTGTTTCAAAAGGCGAATCTTTTCCCGATGAGCATTTATGATAATGTGGCGTATGGCCCAAGAATGCAGGGGCTAAAAAATAAAAAAGAGTTAGATAAGATTGTAGAAGAAAGCTTACGTGGAGCGGCGATATGGGATGAAGTTAAGGACCGTTTGAAGACATCTGCGCTAGGCTTATCTGGTGGTCAGCAGCAACGTGTATGTATTGCCCGTGCGATTGCCATGAAACCAGAAATCATATTGATGGATGAGCCTACTTCTGCTCTCGATCCAATCTCTACATTAAAGGTTGAAGAATTGATTGATCACATGAAGAAGGATTTTACGATTGTCATTGTGACCCATAATATGCAGCAGGCAGCTCGTATTTCTGACAAGACCGCTTTTTTCCTTAATGGTGAAATCGTTGAGTATGACGAAACGAGTAAAATCTTTTCGATGCCAACTGACCAGAGAACGGAAGATTATATTACTGGGAGATTTGGATAATTTGGAGGGGATTTCATGGTTGTTCGTGAAAGCTTTGAGAATAATTTAACTGAATTACAAGCAAAAATGACAATGATGGGCGAACTTGCGATTTCCTCTATCGAGAAGGCTTTTGAAGCATATAAGAGCCAAAATATTGAATTATCATTAAAGGTCATTGAAGAAGACAATGATGTCGATAATCTTGAAATTGAAATGAACCAATTTATTGTATGGCTGATGGTAAAAGAACAACCTGTTGCTCGGGACTTGCGGAAAATCATTGGTATCTTAAAGATTTCATCTGAAATTGAACGAATTGCGGATTTTGGCGTAAATATTGCAAAAGCGACAATAAAAATTGGGAATGAACAAACTTCCTTAAATTTGCCAAGTCTCGAAAAGATGAAAGATATTTCGATTACCATGCTACAAAAAGGGTTAAAAGCTTTCCTAGATGGAGATATGGTTCTCGCCAAAGAAGTGGCCGATTTAGATGACAAAGTTGATGAATTAAGTCGTGAAACCTACAAAATCATAACAAGCCATCTCAGTCAGCACCCAACTGAAACCAACCAGTTAGCTCAACTACTATTCATCAATCGCTACCTAGAGCGAACAGCCGACCACATCACCAACATCGCTGAAAGTGCAGCCTATTTAATTAAAGGTCAAATGTATGACTTGAATTAGAAAATTGGTGACAGGCACCGATATCCTATATCATTCCTTAAATGGATGTAATTAGGAGAATGGTGCCTGTCACCTTTTTTTATTGGTCAGCCATTTTTTCGTGGACGTGTGATTCTAGTGCCTGTATATGTTCTTCTTGCAGGGTTTTTTCTGGATGGGGGTTAAACCAGTGTATTTCCCCGTCATGATAAATGCCGTGATAATCTGTTCCTTCCACATTTAGCTTGAATCTGTGGCGTTCATGTGTTTGATCCTCAAACATTTGTGAAACCTCAAAATCTTTAAACATATCGACTCCTCCTAATTGGTTATAACAAGGGCTTTTATAAACTGCCCTTTTGTCCAGGTAATGATTTTTGGGCGGCTATTACTAGCCATGAAGATAGAACAAATGGCATGGTTAACGCTGGTAAACCATAGGGAGTGAGCCAGGTGGAAATGCTTGCTGAAAAAGGAACTGTAAGACATGCGGCAATAATACCCATAATCGCTGGATATCCTCGCTTTTCACGGTTGAATACAACTGAAACAGCCAATACGGCCAATATTGCATTGTAGCCGTATAACCCCTTATAGATTAAAGTATGTTCGGCGCCAAGGATATGCGCGGTTAACAATGCAGTCGCATTCCCTATAATCGCATATATGCCATGCCTTAAACCTGCCAAAAATACTGCTATGAAAAGAAGAACTCCGGATAGTAGGCCGTGAACAAAAAATATTTGCCCGATTCCGTTTAATACTCCTTCTGTCCAATTCACCTTACCACCTACATTTAATGCTAAACTTGATAAATTTTGAGGAAACAAATCTGATGATAACTCAAAAGATTTTAATCGATATGAAGCAAGTAGCAAAAACCAAGTTAGAACAATAAAAGGAAAGGTTAGCACAGGTAGTTCTGATCTCTTCATCATTTTCATCATCCCTGCTGTAAGGATTGCCGCGATAGCAGCTCCCGCTAAGGCAATCCCCCATTTGAAAGGTCCGGTTAAAAACAGACTTAACGCAATCCCCGTTAAAACAGAATTATAACCCAATAGCCCTTGACTGACACTTTGCCGGTTGGCTTTGCCAACATATCCAATAAATGCGCCAATGAATGAAGAAAAGAGGGCGATGATTCCTAATGAAAAAGAGAAAGTTGTGATGGCAACTAGTATGATGAGACCGGAAAAGACATTTTCAATCAACATAACTTGGGAAATTCCTGTTAGAGTGGATCTAAAAAACAGTAGAATTGTTTCCCTCCCCCATAGGTGATGATCATATGTATTCATATTTATATTCTTCCTTTTTTATTATATTAATCCCTTTATGCTCTTAGTGTAGACAAGAAATAAAATTATTATCTGTTTAAATAAGAACAAATTTGGAAAAAATTTTAGTGGTAAATAATACCTGAAAATGAAAAGTGCTTAAGGAGGATATAAGAATGCTGCTTTCACCACGAGAAATAGATAAGCTTCTAATTGTAGTGACTGCCGATCTAGCCAAAAGACGCAGAGAAAGAGGGTTAAAGTTAAATTATCCTGAAGCCGTCGCCCTTATTACTTATGAAGTATTAGAAGGGGCACGGGATGGAAAATCAGTAGCTGAATTAATGGAGTACGGGACCAACATTCTAACAAGTGACGATGTCATGGACGGTATTCCGGAAATGATTGATGATGTGCAAGTGGAGGCTACCTTTCCTGATGGAACGAAACTAGTAACAGTTCATAGCCCGATTAAATAAAAGGAAGTATAAATAGGTGTGTTAAGAAACTATTCACATTGAAAAGATATTTAGGAGGAAGCTTTATGCAACCTGGACAATTATTTTTAAAAGAAGAAGAGATTGTTTGTAATGAGGGTAGAGAAACAGCTGTTCTAAAGGTCACAAATACAGGCGATCGTCCGGTTCAAGTAGGTTCGCACTTTCATTTCTTTGAGGTGAATGAAGCACTAAAGTTTAATCGAAAAGGCGCCTTCGGTAAAAGGTTAAATATTCCCTCCGGAGCTGCGGTTCGGTTTGAACCGGGGGATGAAAAGGAAGTGGAATTAGTCGCCTACGCTGGGGAACGTCGGGTTTATGGCTTTAACAATTTAGTCGACGGATCAGTTGATAGGGGGACACACACCGATGACATTTAGGATGCCAAGAAAACAATATGCGCAAATGTTTGGTCCAACAACAGGGGATTCCATTCGTTTAGCGGATACTGATATTATTATTCAAATTGAGAAGGATTATACGGTTTATGGCGATGAAGTTGTATTCGGCGGTGGAAAGGTCATTCGTGATGGAATGGGTCAACACCCGCTAGCCACACGAGCTGACGGTGCCGCGGATTTAGTGATTACCAATGCAACCATTTTGGATTACACCGGCATTTATAAAGCTGATCTTGGAATCCGTGATGGAAAAATCGCAACGATTGGTAAGGCTGGCAATCCTTTAATCATGGATAAAGTCGATATCATTATCGGGGCTAGTACCGAAATTATTGCAGGTGAAGGGATGATCATAACCGCTGGAGGCATCGATACACACGTTCACTTCATTAATCCGGAACAAATCAGAACGGCCTTAACCTCAGGTGTTACAACTTTGATTGGTGGCGGAACAGGTCCAGCCCAAGGGTCAAAAGCAACGACTGTGACACCTGGGGAATGGCATATCCATAGGATGCTTGAGGCGGCAGAAGGAATGCCGATTAATGTCGGCTTTACCGGCAAAGGACAAGCGGCAAGGGAAGAACCGCTTGCGGAACAGGTCCGTGCGGGTGTGATAGGTTTAAAGGTCCATGAAGATTGGGGTGCAACCCCATCCGCACTTGATTATGCTTTACGAGTAGCGGACAAGTTCGATGTCCAAGTAGCACTTCATGCAGACACATTGAATGAAGGCGGATTTGTGGAGAACACAATGGCTGCGATTAAAGATCGTGTAATTCATATGTACCACACTGAAGGAGCGGGTGGCGGGCATGCCCCCGATCTAATCAAATCAGCAAGTTATATGAATGTATTGCCTTCGTCAACTAATCCCACACTGCCGTTTACCGTGAATACGATTGATGAGCATTTAGATATGTTAATGGTCTGCCATCATTTAAACGCATCGATACCAGAAGATTTAGCTTTTGCTGACTCTCGAATCAGAAAAGAAACGATTGCGGCCGAAGATATTCTGCAGGATATGGGTGTTTTTAGCATGGTCAGCTCTGATTCACAAGCGATGGGCCGAGTGGGTGAGGTTATTTTACGCACATGGCAAGTCGCCGATAAAATGAAAAAACAAAGAGGCATCATGGAGGGAGATCGTGAATTTTCGGATAATAATCGTGCAAAGCGTTATGTCGCTAAATATACGATTAATCCTGCCATCACACATGGTATCTCAGAATATGTTGGTTCCATTGAGGTAGGGAAAATCGCGGATTTGGTTATCTGGAGTCCAGCCTTCTTTGGGGTTAAACCGGAGATGGTTCTAAAAAATGGCTTCGTGGTGGAAAGCTTAATGGGGGATTCCAATGCTTCGATTCCGACACCACAACCGGTCATTTATCGACCAATGTATGGTACTCTCGGGAAAGCTCTATCCAAATCATCGATTACCTTTATTTCTCAGGCAGCCTTTAATGATAAAGTTCATGAAAAGCTTGGCTTAGAAAAAATGATACTTCCAGTTCGCGGGATACGGAAATTAACGAAAAAGGATATGAAACTCAATGCAGAAACACCTGAAATAACCGTTGATCCTCAAACCTATCAAGTAAGAGTGAATGGAACATTAATTGAATGTGAACCTGTATCCCAATTACCAATGGCACAGCGATATTTTTTATTTTGAGGTGAGAAGTGTTGATTGTAGAACAAATAATAACGAATCTTGAAGAATTAGAAAGAGAAGAAATCATCAAACGCCATATTGAAAAGGTCTATCTCGAGAGTTCTGAATTAGTCAAACGAATCCAAAGAGTGACTACTGATCATGGCAAGGAATTGGGGATCCGATTAACGAACCCACGGGACCTAATGGCCGGTGACGTTTTATACATGGATGAGAAAAATATGATTGTTATCGAAGTTCTTTCCGATGATTTACTCGTAATTAAACCGAGAAATATCAATGAGATGGGAAATATCGCTCATCAATTAGGAAATCGTCATCTACCTGCTCAGTTTGAAGGAGATGAAATGCTTGTTCAATACGATTATTTGGTTGAAGAATTATTGCAAGAATTACGAATCCCTTTTAATCGAGAAGAACGGAAAGTTAAACATGCTTTTCGGCATATTGGACATAGCCATGGATAAAGCGATGTTATCGCTAATCCAATTATGCGATTCCAACTTTCCTACCGGAGCATTTAGCCATTCGTACGGACTTGAGACATATATCCAGGAGGAGAAAGTCCGAGATGAAAAAACTTTTACTCAATGGCTGAACATTTATCTTCATGAACAACTTATTTATTCAGACGGATTAGCCTCTCGGCTGGCCTACGAGGCACTTGAAAAAAATGAATTTATGAAGGTTTGGAGAATTGACCGATTGTTGACAATGCAAAATTTGCCGCGCGAAACTCGTGAGGGAACGCAAAGAGTGGGGGAGCGGATGGTAAAGTTAGTGTCTACGCTATTTGAGACTCCTATTGTTCATGAATACAAGAAACGAATAGAAGCTAAACAATCATTCGGGCACCCGGCACTTGTATTTACGTTCATCGGACATCATTTAGGTCTCCCGGTCTCCAACACAATCCTGTATTATTTATATTCTGCAATATCCACCCTTGTCCAGAATGGAGTGCGGGCTATACCATTAGGGCAGACGGCAGGGCAAAGAATTCTACATGATTTTCAAACTGAGTTAATAGCAGCTGTTGAAAAAATTGGCCGATTGGATGAAGAGTATTTCGGGATTGTATCACCTGGATTGGAATTATCCCAAATGCAGCATGAACGGGTTAATATTCGAATCTTCATGTCGTAATCTCAAGCAAAGGAAGTGTATGTATGGAGCCAATTAAAATCGGGGTAGGTGGCCCTGTTGGTGCTGGAAAAACAATGTTAGTCGAAAAATTAACACGCCATTTAGACGGAGAAGTCAGTATGGCTGTTGTAACAAACGATATTTATACAAAGGAAGATGCAAAATTTTTAATTCAAAATGGAGTTCTTCCTGCTGATCGTATCATTGGGGTAGAAACGGGCGGCTGCCCACATACAGCCATCCGTGAAGATGCATCAATGAATTTTGCAGCCATTGATGAATTAAAGTCATCCCATCCGGATGTTGAACTTATTTTCGTGGAAAGTGGCGGTGATAACCTAGCCGCAACCTTCAGCCCTGAGCTTGTTGATTTTTCTATTTATATCATTGATGTTGCTCAAGGGGAAAAAATCCCGCGTAAAGGTGGTCAAGGGATGATTAAGTCAGACTTATTTATTATTAATAAAACAGATCTCGCTCCTTATGTCGGTGCAAGCTTAGATGTAATGGAAGCAGATACAAAGGTATTCCGCAGAGACAAACCGTTTGTGTTTACTAATTTAAAAAATAATGATGGCCTTAATGATGTGATTGATTGGCTCAAACAAAATGCCCTTTTAAAAGGGTTGGCCTAACGATGGAAGACTGGACAGGTGTTTTATATTTAGAGGCTGAGAAACGAAAGGGAAAAACAATAGCCAAAAATGTCTATTTTCATGGCGCGTTTAAAGTAATGCGTCCGATTTACCATGATCAAAGCGGGCAGCCTTGTTATTATATCTTGAATCCGGGCGGAGGCTACTTAGATGGTGATCGCTATCGCTTGAAAATTACCCTAGATAAAGAGGCGCAAATGACCTTAACTACCCAATCAGCAACAAAGGTATATAAAACACCAACTGGATATGCCTATCAAGAAATGGAAATTTATTTAGGAGCGGGCAGTTATCTCGAATATCTTCCGGACCCGCTTATTGCTTATCGGGATGCGAGATATAAGCAAAAAAATGTGATCAATATGGAGAAAGGAGCAGTCCTACTTTATACAGATATTATCACTCCAGGATGGTCTCCGGACGGGGAGCGTTTTAGCTATAGTCAGCTCCAATTACTTAATGAAATTTACCTGGATGATGAATTAGTCGCTTTCGATCACATTAATTTGCAGCCAGCGAACCGAAAAATGAATTCAATTGGATTGCTCGAAGGATTTTCTCACATTGGTTCGTTGATAGTCATTGGTGAAAAAACTAGCCCAGAATTACTAGATCGAATATATGACTCGTTACCGACAACGAAACAGGATTATAAAATCGGTCTTTCGCAATTGCCTGTTCCGGGCTTTACGATAAGAATCCTAGCCAATTCCACCCAATTAATAGAAAGTATTATTTTGAAATGCCATCAACTCATTAATGAAGAGTGGTTTCAGAAAAAGCCAAGCTTTCTTAGAAAATATTAATAAGTAAGTACCCTCGACAGGCTCGAGGGGTTTTTTTGTCCCAAAAAGAAATTAAAAAGGAAGATTATTTTCTTAAGCTTGAACATATTATCATATAAAACGAAAGATTATGGGGAGGACTTTATGGAACTTACGATTATTTCAGTATTGGCATTGGGCTTTATTTTAGGAATAAAGCATGCCATCGAACCAGATCATGTGATTGCTGTGTCAACAATTGCTAGTCAAAGTAAAAAGCTTTGGAACGCCTCTCTTGCCGGAATATTTTGGGGGATAGGTCATACACTAACTCTTTTTATTATTGGCCTTATTTTAATTTTCCTTAAGAATGAAATAACTAGTACATGGTCAATGTCTTTGGAATTTCTAGTAGGGATTATGTTGGTTTATTTAGGAATAGTCAGTATTCGTTCGTATAGAAAACATCACACAGAAGAAGAGCATCAAGATCATCACCGAGGAGTTATAAAACAAACCTTTCTAAAATCATTACTAATCGGTTTCATCCATGGATTGGCAGGAAGTGCTGCCATGGTATTGTTAACTATGAGCACAGTTTCTACTATTTGGGAGGGGGCCTTGTATATTCTTATCTTCGGCTTAGGGACTGTAACGGGTATGCTCCTTTTTACGACCATAATTGGCTTACCGTTTGTCTTGAGTACAAAAAAAGCAAAAATGAATCAATCGCTCAAATTAGTTGCCGGAGTTATTAGCACGGGTTTTGGTGTTTATTATATGTATAACCTTGGTGTGACAGAGGGGTTATTTTGGCTCTGGTTGTAATGAGATCATTCAGACGTAATTCTCAAAACTCACCATGTTCGGAAGTGAGCTAACATAAAATGAAATAGAACACCCTAAAATGTTGTTATGCCAATGTTTTTGGGTGTTTTTTGTTAGTCTAGGAAATAATAGAATGGATTATGGTGGAGACCCCGAGCCACCCCTGCCCATTATGATTTTGTTATAATGGATAGAAACTTGTTTAATTAATACCTACGATGGAGGGGAAACATGGAGCTTATTAAAAAACAACTTTTAGAATTTGAAATGGATCTTACCTTAGTTAATTATCTCTCAACTATAATTATGCTACTTTTTATAGCCCTGCTCTGTTTTGTGGCTAATTTTATCACGAAAAAGGTATTCATCCGGATTATCACCCGGATTGTGAACAGGACGAAATTTCAGTGGGATAATATGCTGATGGAGCGTCAGGTTTTCCGCAAACTTTCTCATATCGTACCGGCACTTATCATTTATTACTTTGCATCAACGTTCCCAGGCAACAAGCACCTGATTGAAAAAGCGGCGATTGCCTATATCATAATTGTTGGACTAGCCGTAATCAATAGTATATTAAATGCGCTAAACGATATTTATCAAACCTATGAAATATCGAAGCTTAAGCCGATTAAAGGGTATATCCAAGTTGCTAAAATTATTGCCATCACGCTGGGGATTATTTTAGTAATTGCAAACATGATGGGGAAAAATCCGCTCCTACTACTTAGTGGGATTGGGGCGCTCTCCGCTGTCTTTTTGTTAGTTTTTAAAGATTCGTTATTAGGACTTGTCGCCGGGATTCAGTTGACGGCCAATGATATGGTTCGCGTTGGTGATTGGATTGAAATGCCAAAATATGAAGCGGATGGAGACATCATCGACATCTCCTTAAATACAGTAAAAGTACAAAATTGGGATAAGACCATTACCATGATTCCAAGTTATGCCTTGATTTCTGACTCGTTTAAAAACTGGCGTGGAATGCAAACCTCTGGTGGTCGCCGGATTAAGCGTCCCTTATTTATCGATACGAATAGCATTTCGTTCTGTACCGAGGAAATGATTTCAAAGTTTAAAAGTATCCACTACCTATCGGACTACATCACCAGAAGGGAAAGAGAAATCGCCGAATTTAACAACGAAAATAATGTTAACAGGAGCAATCCTGTCAACGGACGTGCGCTTACCAATATCGGTGTTTTTCGGGCCTATATTAGCAATTATTTGCAAAATCATCCTGGGATTAATCAGGAAATGACCTTAATGGTTCGCCAGCTGGCACCGACTGAACACGGGTTGCCACTAGAAATCTATGCCTTTACTAACGACATTCGATGGGCTGTGTACGAAACGGTTCAATCAGACATCTTTGACCATCTATTTGCTGTCGCATCAGAGTTTGACTTACGTTTATTCCAGAATCCATCTGGGTATGATTTCAAAAGAATGACGGATGAAACGGAAAGCAGGGAATTGGTTAGGGAGATGTAATTACTTGGTAAAATAAAGCCTTTCGCCATTTACATTTATTCTGGTGAAGGCTTTATTTTAATGGAAAGAATCACGATTTTCCAAGGGAAAAAGTGATTGGTGACTTCAGGCTACTTTTAACTAAAGAACATTCAATCACGATTATTTCAGAGGTACTTTAAAATACCAAACCATAAATACAACACATAAAGCCGAAAGAGCATATGTAAGTAGAGGTCTTGTAAAATGAAGGCGAATCATATAATACATGGTACTATAAAATAAAGGTTCCATCCAAAATTTATATCCGTGTTTCAAAAATAAACGATCAAACAGGACAAAAGGAATCTCAATCACTACTGAACCTATGACCCAATAGGCTATATATCGTATCTGATGGGTTCTTTTCTTTAAGAATGGATAATTAGTAAGAAATAGTAGAGTGACAGATGGGAGGATAATAAATGAGTAAAATAATTCAACGATATAATGTTTCTTTGGCAAAAAATCTGGATTATGCTCCCATAATAAATAGTCTTGACATAAAAGGTTATAAAGAAAATTACAAATCATTACATAAGCAATGGTGAGGGCATACTTTTGCCAATTTCTCCAATCACCTTTCCAATATACACAACAAAGTAGAGATATTGTTAATACTAGGTGCATATAAATCCCCTTTGACATCCGCCTTGATTACTCTATTTTTTGATAGATCTCAATTCCACTCTGCTTCATCTACTGAATTGCTTACGTTTATTGTATTAGCTATTACTATTACCTACTTTCTCGACAGCTTGCTGTATTATTTATTCTTTTAAATAAGCAGAAATCTTCTCTCTTTGAAATTTTTTTAATAATAAAGGAAGAAGAATGTCTAATATCAACTGCAAAATGAGATAAACAGCCGAAGAAATCACCAGAAATAAGATAAACATGAATGGTTGATTATAGCGATCGAAGGCATAATAGATAGAATTTAATATGGTATTGTAGACAATGAAACCTAGTAAGAATTCAAATTCCTTCCCAATTTTCCTCATAAATAGGACTGCCAAGAGTGATAAAATGGCAATGTCGACAATACGATTATGTATTTTATCCATAAAAATCTTCGTGACACTGTATATTTCAACCCGATAAAATTGGCCATCCCATTGTAGTTTTGGCTTTGTAATCAAGTAGGTGCGCAAAAACGATTCTTTATCTTTTACCCACCACATTCGCATTCTATCTTTAGCAATTTCAGCTTCAACTTTAAGCTTTTCGTAGGCATTGGAAACTTCAGGATGCTGACGTTTGATCCGATTAACCGTTTCTGCATAGGGATCACCTATATAAGCACCATCACCTTGATAGGTTCCCATCAATAATGGATCTCCGGCACCGCCGGTAAGCGGAATAAATTCGTTGTAGTGAAGATAATTTCGTATCCACCATGGTCCTAACACCATTAGAAGTAAAATAAGGGCAACGCCAAACTGCTTCACTGCCAAATGGAATGGGTATTTTTTACGAATGAAGTAGATTAACAGCAAAATCGGAAACAAGGCAATCGTCGCTTTAAAAAATAATGCACCAAGATAGGACGCCATTAGCAAATAAAAATGACTCCACTTATGCTCATTTGCCAAACGAATGGAATAATAAATCATGACTAACAAACAAAACATAAACGGCGTTTCTGTTAAAAAAAGATTATCTGTTAATATTTGCGGCAAAAAACCAGCAAGCATGATCGATGTAAGCAATCCAATAAATGAGTTTCCTATATATTTGGAAATTAAATAAACTAAATAGACATTGGCGACTCCGAGGATGATAAAAATAAGTTTTCCTGCCACTACTCCGGTCATCCCGGTACCAAACACGAGAAATATTCCTGCAAGCAAAAAGGGCTGTCCAGGCATAATGTGAACAGTTGGGGTATCATTTGGGACATGGTAGGTCAACATTCCCTTTTCCATTAAAGCTATTGCACTGCGAACATACCCTGCATCATCGCTATTAATGCTGAGATCCCAGCCATAATAAAGGAATATTCCAATACGCAAAACGAAAGCCAGCACTAAAATAGCACCGATTAAGCTATTTTCTCTTTTTTCAAGCACTCTAATTAATCTGTTTAAAAACATATCTAACATCCCATCTAAAATTTTGGAGATATTCCTACAAATGAAACCCCTATCATGATGAACAGAACACCAGTCACCTTCAAGACAGATAAGGATTCTTGAAAAATAAAATAGGCACCGAACACAGCAAACACATATGCGAGGCTTTGAATCGGATAGGCAATGCTAAGTGGTACCCTCGTTAAAATGAAAAGCCATAAGACCGTAGCCAATCCATATATGACAATTCCTGAAAAGATGAAAGGCGAGAAAAATATCGGCCATAATTCAGAAAGCCCTTTAAAACCGTCGGGTTTCTGCATCAGGCCAAATTTCCATAAAAATTGGCCGGATACTAATACCAATGTGTTTAGTAAAATTAGAAAAAAGTTAAAAAGACTCATTCTTACTTCCCTTCTCCATTTTTTGTTTCATTTCTTCTAGCTCTTTTGAAAGAAACGAAAGCTCTTGAGTTAATTGCTTAATCTTTGATTGCTGTTTGGATGTGTTGATCGTTTGATAAATGAGTAAGTTCAAAACGACTAAAAACGCAATTGTGAACACAAGCGAGGGCATATAAGAGATACCAAGCCGGCTCGCCAGCGAATTGATAAAGGGTAGCAGCATAGAAATCAAAAGACTAACGATGGCTAACATCAGCCAAAGGAATGCTTGCTGATCTTGTAATTTATTTGTTTTTGTAAAATAAAGGACCTGAATAAAAAAAAGAAACGCGATGAACAACACAATAATCTGAACGATTTCTCTCGAATCTCCTTTCCTTAGAAGATGGACCGAATTACAGAAAGACACGAAACCTTGATCATATAGTAGACCGATCGAAGAGGCGTAATGGATGATTTTCCGCCTTGTCTCTGATTCATTTCCACTTTGATTTCCTTAATTTTATAATTTTTCCTAACTAGATGAACCAGCACTTCGACCTCTGGATAATCTGTTGGATAATAGTTAACAAATTCCTTCAGAACGTTCCGATTAATAATCCGATAGCCCGATGTTGGATCGGTTACCTTTTTTTTCGTAAGGAGCCGAATCATATAATAAAAGTAGGAAATACCAAACCTTCGGATGTAACTGCCCCTGTAGCCCGTTCTCTCTACAAAACGGGAACCAATCACCATGTCTAGGTTATTTTCCGTAATTTCCCGAACGAGGTTATCTAAATCTGCGGGATTATGCTGGCCGTCTGCGTCTAACTGAATCGCATAATCATATCCTTTGCGCCAAGCATATTTATAACCAGTCTGCATCGCTCCACCTATTCCTAAGTTAACTGGTAAATGGATATGATTGATGTTGTTTTCCTGCAAAATTTCTAATGTTTGATCGACTGAACCATCATTAATGACGACAAAATCAAAAGTAGTCGTGCGTTTAATTTTATTTACCGTAGATAATATGTTAGTCTCCTCGTTGTAAGCGGGAATAATAATTAAGATACGATTGTTCATACTAAAACCCCCTATATATTTCAACTCGATAGGAAGAGATTTCTATTTTCAGCTTCCAAATAAGGACCTCTCTTTACAAGTTTTTCCTACTTACTCTTTTTTATAAGTGAAAGTAGTGAAAATAGGGAAATATGGCCAGATTAGTATTGTTTTAATGTGGAGGTTAGGGAAGAAATTGACATTGAAAACAAAAAAAGGAACCGATGTCTGGTTCCGTCAATCGATGTTCAGTTCCTGAACTTATGTCCGAATTCTGCCAAACATCCCCGTATTATTTAAACAGTTATTACAACCTTACCTTGGGCATGCCCCTCACCAAAATATCGAAATGCTTCTGGTATCTCATCCAGATTATAGTATCGATCAATTACTGGTTTTACTTTACCCGTTTCAATCAGTTCTTTTACAAAAATTAAGTCCTGTTGATTTGCCCTTTGGAGAAAGCTACTGATTTTTTTATCCCCGGTCATTGAATGCCATGGTCCGAGAAACATGGATTCGGCTAGTTGAACCCCAGAGCCACCAACGTGTACAAATGTTCCACCTGGTTTAAGTGCCCGCTTATAAACCGAAAGCGGCTGATACCCGTTTGTTCCGAGAATTAAATCATATTGTTCATTTTTCTTTGAAAAATCTTCTGTTTTATAATCAATAACATGGTCAGCGCCAATCAACCGAGCGGAATCTACATTTCTAGTACTGCAAACGGCCGACACCTGAGCCTCGAAAGCTTTAGCAATCTGGACAGCAAAAGTGCCGACACCACCTGACGCTCCGTAAATCAATACCTTTTTTCCTGGTTGTATCTTTCCTTTATCTCGAAGACTCTGCAGAGCAGTGACGGCTGCCATCGGAACAGCAGCGGCTTCTTCTAAGGAAATGTTAGCTGGCTTGTGTACTAATGCATTTTCGGGTACGGCAACATATTCGGCAAAACCACCCCAGCCACACCCGGAAAGTTCGGCAAACACCTCATCACCTGGCTTAAAATGAGTAACCTTATTTCCAACATCCTCAACACGTCCTGAGATATCCCCTCCCGGAATGGCATATTTCGGTTTTAGAAGACCAAAGGCGAACCGTGCTAAAAATGGCTCACCTTTTAAAAGGACTAAATTACCATAATTGAGTGATGCGGCATGGATTTTGACCAAAACTTGATTTTCCTTCGGAATCGGTTTTTCAACATCTCTTAATTCTAGTAATTCCGGCGATCCATATTTCTGACAGACGATTGCTTTAATAAAAATCCCCCACAATTCCTGTGATTTTTGGTAAAACCATACAATAATAACTATTCTTTTAATACGAATGTATTCGGGATAGATTCATCTATACAGGGAGAATGGTAAAATGATAAGAAAAGATTCATAAAAAGAATGGAGGATATTATGTGGAATTTAGAGGTAAAACATTCGCTTTTCACCAATCATACAATTGAGCTTCTATTGAAATCATACGATATAGGGAAAAATGTTAGGTGTTCGTTCTTAACAAGAGGATTAAATGATACATATTTAGTGGAAACGGAAACTAACCAATACATTTTTCGAATTTATCGCAAAGATTGGAGAAATCAATCGGATATTTTGTTTGAAATGGATGCTATTAATCACGCAGCAGAAAATGGTGTGGCTGTATCAAAGCCGTTAATGAGAAAAGATGGCCAGTGGATCACTGAGATTCATGCATCTGAAGGTACTCGATATGGAGTATTGTTTTATTTTTCAAAAGGGGAAAGGCCAGAAATTAATACGGATAATTGTTATATTATTGGAAAAACTTTAGCCGCTTTGCACACGGCAACAGATTCCTTTCATTCGTCACATAATAGAAACTTTGAATTGAACATTAACCATTTATTAGATGAGCCCTCAGACTTAATAATATCTTTCCTACGTAAACTTGGAAGTAATAAAGAAGAAGCATTCAAAAAAGTTACTACAAAATTAAAGAGCCAATTCGCTGTGAGCAGTCATCTTGAGTATAGTTTTTGCCATGGTGATTTTCATAATTTTAATATGCATCTAGCTGACCAAAGTCTTGAAGTTTTCGATTTTGATTGTTGTGGTGTTGGCTACCGAGCCTATGATGTTGCTGTATTTTTGTGGAATTTAAAACAAAATTATTCTAGCTTAGAACAACCTTGTTGGGATGCTTTTATGAACGGATATCTAAGCAATAGGAATATGAGTGATGATAGCATCAAAGATGTCATGAGGTTTGTCACATTGAGGCGGATTTGGTTTTTGGGTATCTTACTAAAAAATGATGATGTTTGGGGAACTGTTTGGGTCAATCAGAATAACTTTAATCATTTTATCTCTCAACTAGAGCGGGATGGAGAGAACAATTAAAGACTAGTTGTCCCATCTAGCAAACCGATGGGACAAGTCGAAGGAGCAGGATTAATTTGTAATGGACAAGCCACAAACTTATTGACCTGCAACTATTTATTACCGTAGCTATCTTTTCATATTAATCCCGTCGATAAGATATGGAATGGCCGATTTAATAAATTCTTCTGGCGGCTGGTTGCTGTTATTTCGCCATTCTACGGAAGCTCCGTAAATTCCCCAGCTTAGCATGACAGCTGCAATTTTAAGAGAATGGTCCTCTTTTTTTGAATGTCTCTTTAGCAACATTTTATAAAATATGACTTCTAATTGTTCTCTAATGATTCGAGCAATCGTGTCTTCGTACCCCCGATGACATCGAGTGGATAAGGATTTTTGAAAACTAGTAATGGCTAAGAAAATACTCACAAGTGATTCTTCTAGCCTTTCTTCTTTTTCAAAAATGTCTCCATTTAAACTAATCAACAGCACTTCAGACAATGCTTTTTCCAACAGGTCATATTTATCTTGAAAGTGATAATAAAAAGTAGCTCGATTTACCATGGCTTCGGTTGTAATATCCTTAATGGTAATATCCTTAAATTCCTTTTTTCCCGATAGTTCTATAAAAGACTCCATAATTAATTTACGAGTACGAAGGATTCGGGGGTCTAATTTTGTCTGGTCCATTTGATTTCCCTCCTACTTTTTAGACAATTTTTCATAAGTGTTGTATATACGATAGATCTAGCTTTCTATTGGTGTGTATGATTTTCATTATGTACTAGTATAAAAATGTAAGCAAATAATCAGATTCTAAATATTACCAAGAAGGAGAGTTAGATAACATGAGTAAAAATAATATGATTTGTGATTTGGAAACGGGTGTTTGTGGGGTAGCTGATGAGGGGGAAATAGAGGTAATTGATTTTAATCAACCGCAAAAAACGATTGATCTTTACTATGTGACGGATCCAATTTGTTCACATTGCTGGGCATTGGAACCTACGCTTCGACGCTTTAAAGAGGAATATGGGCATTACTTCAATTTCCGACCAGTAATGGGAGGGTTGCTCGAAAAATGGGGTAACGATCCTGTAGACCCTGCGAACGGTATCGCTGCACCAAAAGACGTCGCTGGTCATTGGAGAGAAGTAGGGGAGTATTCACGCATGCCCATTGACGGTTCACTGATGCTGGACAATCCGGTACAATCATCGTATCCTCCTTCACGCGTGTTTAAGATTATTCAAAAAAATCATCATCATGAAATAGCCTATGAATTTTTACGCAGAGCAAGAGAAGAGCTATTTGCGTTTAATCGAAATATTGGAGAGAAATCGGTTATGATTGATATCGTCAATAGGTTGGGGCTTGATGGGGCGGCAATCGTTGATGAAGCGGAAGGTGACATCGGTAAACAATTATTAAACGAAGATTTTGCGCTTACCAGAAGTCTTGGAGTACGAGGTTTTCCAACAATTGTACTTGTTAATGAAGAAAATAAAGGGGTGAAAATTGTTGGCAGTCGTCCACTGGAATATTACATTGATGGACTAAGAAGAGTCTTAAATGAGTCAGATCCACAACCGAGACCGCTACCATCCCTTTCACAGATTATCGAAAAAGAAAAACTACTATTTTCAAAAGAAATCGAAATCCTATACGACCTAAACCAAACCGAAATCAACACATACGTTAAAAGCGAATTAAAATTAGGCACCTATGAAACTAAACAACTTCTAGGAGAAGATTATTTTGTGAGTAAATAATTGACGGTGCCTGTCACCAATCTCCTAATATAAGGAAACTTGTTATTGACAATGAAATAAATTTGTAATATTATTATCTCGAATTCAAAATAATTGAATTCGAGATTTTATTTTGTAATTAATCTGATCTTCCGAAGAAACTTACAATATATTTAGGATTAAATGTAAAAATAACGTTAGAGGAGTGATGGAAATGGAACTATTGGGCTTACATCATGTATCTATATTGACAGGAAAAGCTGAAAAAAATTATGACTTCTTTACACAAATATTAGGAATGAGATTAGTCAAAAAGACAGTTAATCAAGATAACACTGAGTCCTATCATCTTTTTTATGCCGATGCAGAAGGTACACCGGGGACTGAAGTGACGTTCTTTGACATTCCTCACCTTGGTAAAACTTACAAAGGAACCTCAGATATTTCTACCGTATCTTTACGGGTTAAAAATTCTGATTCATTGTTATTTTGGAAAGAGCGTTTTCGACAATATGGGGTCGAACATGATGAGATTCAAAAAAGAGCTAACCGCGATACATTGGCATTCAGAGATTATGAAGGGACTCGCTTAATTCTAGTAGCCGATAATAGTGAAAAAGGTGTAAGAGCAGGGATCCCATGGCAAAAGGATGATATACCACTCGAACATGCCATTATTGGTTTAGGACCTGTAACGCTCACAGTTTCAATGTCAGAACCAACCATTGGCGTTTTAACAGAGGTGATGGGCTTTCGCTTCGTCGGTTCCTATCCGTCACTTGAAGGAAATTTTCCCGATATCTTGATTTATGCAACCGCTGAAGGCGGCAGCGGTGCGGAAGTTCATATTGAAACAAGAACGGATTTGCCAAGAGTTCGCTTAGGGCGCGGTGGTGTTCACCATGTGGCATTCCGTGTTCCGAATGAAGAAGAATACGACCGTTGGGCTAATCGTTTAAAGGAATACCATTTACCAAATTCAGGGGAAGTGGAACGCTATTACTTTAAGGCCTTATATTTCAGAGAACCGAATGGCATATTATTCGAATTATCAACTGACACACCAGGATTTGCGACCGATGAACCCATGGAAACAATGGGAGAAAAACTAGCCCTCCCACCATTTTTAGAACCGAAACGAAACGAAATCGAAGCCAAATTACGTCCGTTAAACTTAAATTAATCGGGTGCCTGTCACCGAACTCCTAATAAATGGAAGTGAAGCGGTACTTGTCACCAATCTCCTCTATGACAAAATGACAATGAAGTGGTTATCTGTTGTAGAGGAGTTTTTATTAACTTAGTCCTGCGATAGACCCCAGTCTATTTTGAGGATTTCTTTTAAAAGTAAGACTTTTTCGGATCCAATTTGTTTGGCTATTTTTTCCTCAAGTTTTGCCTTTAGTGCCTGATTTTCCTCATAGCAGGCTTCACCGAATTTACTTAGGCGGACAGATTTCTCTTTCTTGTTGCCTTCCGCATCACGGATTTCAACCAATCCTTTTGACTCCAGACTTTTAATAAATTTATGAGTAGCCTGTCGAGAAATATTTACATTTTTGGAGACATAGGCAATCGTAGGTTGTTTTTGATAAATTCTAGCCATAATAAACCATTCCGAGTTTGAAATATATAGATCATGCGTTTCGTTCCATCTCTTTTCAATTCGATTACGAAGTTGGAAATGACGCTCACTTAAAAGATCTAACAAGTCCAAATGTTGAAATTCATGATTCAAACGACTCACTGCTTTCTGTTTTTTACCGTTACTATACAAAAAGGTTATTATGTTGTCAACTAAATTGACGAAAACATCAAATCGTGGTAAACTAATTTTATCAACCTAGTTGATGATAAGTGAAAAAGGAGCCATGATAATGTTTACAATTGGTGAGGTTATTGTTTATTCAGAACATGGTTTATGTCGAGTGGATGATATTCGTGAAAAAACGATTTCCGATGAGACGAAAACTTATTACGAATTGCATCCTTTAGATCAAGAAAATTTAATCATCAGCGTACCCATCGATAGCAAAAAAGTGTTAATGCTAAAGACGTTGGATCGTGAAAGTGCTTTAGAAATTATTGCCACTTTTCAACAACCGGGCATAGAGTGGATTGACGACCCTAAGCTACGCAGTCGAAAATATAATGAACTTATCCATTCGGGAGACCGAAGTAAGATAGCTAGGATTGCCAGTACCTTAATGCGTAAAAATCTCGAAATGAAGGCGAATAGTAAGAAACTATACGATCAGGATCGCAAGCTTTTACAGACCATCCAAAACATCTTGTTTCATGAATTAGCATTATCGTTGGGAACGACTGTTGAAGAAATAGATGGGCGGATTGATCAACTCCTAATTGGATAAATAAAAGAGCGTATTTTTGGCCGTTTCTTTGGTCAAAAATACGCTCTTTTGATTTGTGAAGCATATTTTTAAAATCCAATTTATATAGTTTTAAACAGGCCGATCGGAACTAAACAGGAAAAATCCTCTGGGCAACTTTTCGTATTTACGCATCTTTAAGTATGAAATTGTATTGATTTGTTAGCTAATCGTGACAGAATTCAGAATAAGATCTAATAATATAGTAGTATCCTTACTGAAGGAGGGGGGAAAATGCCAAAAACACTCACTACAGGAAAGGCAATCGTAGGGATCGTTTTGTCTATAGTACTATTATTCTTAGCCCAAGGTCTTTCAAGTCTTATTTACTTGGCTCCAATCTCAAGAATGGTATCACCCATTATTTTTGCGGTATTATATGTCATGTTATCGTATGTGGGTGCTAAAATTATCAGCGAAAAGATTCTAAAGCTATGTTTGAATGAGAGCCGAATAACTAGATTTGGCCTAAGCTGGAAATGGGTGGTTGTTTCGCTTCTATTACCGCTTATCGTTAGTGCCATACTGCTGTGTACTCCGGGAAAGTTTGTCGTCAATGAAATTCCTGCTATTCAGGTAATCGAAACATTGATAACAGCCATTTTTGTAACTGGGATAGGTGTTGGTATCGCAGAAGAGATCATCTTTAGGGGGCTAATGATGCACTCTTTTGAAAAAAGATGGGGAAAGGTCGTGGCTATTGTCGTGCCTTCTGTCTTTTTTGGCTTACTTCATGCAATTGGCGCAAACCTCCAGATGGTTGATTTGCTTCTTTTGTTCATCGGAGGAACCAGTGTTGGGATCATGTTCTCGCTCATCGTCTATGTAAGTGGATCTATTTGGAGTAGCGCAATGGTACATGGTATTTGGAATATCATCATCATAGGCAATATTTTGAAAATTGGAAAGTCCAATCATGATGGTGCCATTATGTCCTATACATTACTGTCCAAATCCGCTTTACTAACCGGCGGAAGCTTCGGCGTGGAAGTTTCCATCATTGCAATTTTGGGATATATAAGTGTAATAACAATCCTATTATTAAACGGTGCCTGTCACCGATCTCCTAATAAAAGGAAAAAGAGCCATTCTTAATGTGAGGGCTCTGGCTCAATTTCAATTTCATATGTCCAGTTGTTCATACCGCCAGTCATGTTATAGATTTTTGAGAATCCGTTTTTTACTAAAATGTCACTGGCTTGCTCTGAGCGATTTCCACTTCTACACACGACTAAATAAGTAGTTTCTTTATTTAGTTCACTTAATCTATTTTCTAATTCTTGTAATGGAATAAGGGTGGAATTAGGAATGTGGCCTTCTTGAAATTCATCAGGGGATCTCACATCTAACACAGCCACTTCTTTGTTATCGATTAACCGTTTCGAATCTTCGGTAGATACATTCTTATAACCTGCATTACCACACGCAGTAAGGAAAACCAATACTCCTAAAAATAAAAGGTTAACTATTTTTGTCATTATTAAAAACCACCTTAAAATGATATGACCCATTTTCAATATTACCTAATCGCGTCCTATCGTCAATCCATCATATTAAAATGAAATTGAACTTTTTTAGAACAATACATTAAGGCGAGGTGTACTTCCATACCTTCGTCAGGAGTAACCTACTCCTTTATCGCTGGTACAAGTCAACCACCTTCTATACAAGTTTTAGGAGAACTGCCAATAGCCGAATTCAGTTCTTGAAGTAGTAATGGTAATATTTCGTCTTCAACCAATATTTCTAAAGATTGCCTTTTTAATGGTACTTTATATTTTTTAAAAACTTCAGCCGTAATTCTCCAAATTTCAACAATTGCTTCAGGTGTCATATTTGATTGAATCACTACAAAGCTACCCCCTTTGGTTTTATTGTATCATCTAGTGACATTATTAAGAATCCGAAAATTAGAAATTGCTAAGCTACTTTGCAAGTCTTAAGAAAAGTAATCAGAACAGGGTCGGGAATATGTTAATATTAATTTGCAAACAAGTAGAAGTGACTTTCAGTTCGTTTCAAGAGTCTGTCTATTATTCGAATTTAAAAAGTCTAGCAGAAGAAAAAACGCGAGGAAACCAAGGGGGTATAAAAATGGAACGCCTACATATCGCAAATCTACCGACTCCAATTCATAAATTAGATCGACTTAGTGCAGAATTGGGAGTTAATCTATATTTAAAACGGGATGATTACACAGGTACAGAGATTAGTGGAAATAAGGTACGGAAGCTTGAGTTTTCAGTGGCAGATGCACTTCGGCAGGGGTGTGACACATTGGTAACGGCGGGGGGAATCCAATCCAATCATTGTCGGGCGACAGCGGCTGTTGCTGCAAGGTTAGGATTAGGTTGTGACCTTGTCGTGAGAGGTGAAATTCCGGGCCATCATGAAGGAAATTTATTTTTGAATCAAGCTTTTGGTGCCCGTGTCCACCTGATTACACCCGAGGAATCTAGAGAAGACAAAATAGTTGAAGTTGTAGAAGACTTAAAATTACAAGGTTATAAACCATATGTCATGCCAGTAGGCGCATCAAATGCGGTAGGTTCCTTGGGATATTCTGCAGCAATCGAGGAAATTGTAGCCCAGGAAAACGATATGGGGATTCAGTTTGATGTGGTTGTTATTGCAGTAGGTTCAGGTGGAACATATGCCGGGCTTTGGTACGCCAATCAAAAACTAGGAACTCCAAGAAAAATAGTTGGCTACGCGGTTGACCAAAGTTCTAATGCCTTTGTCATTTCGATTAAAAATATCCTTAAGGAAATGTATCATAACGAAGGATTGGAAGCACCAGTAGAGTATAACGATATCTTGATAAATGACCAATATATTGGCAACGGTTATGCCAAAAGCGCACCAAAGGAGCTGGCCTTCATCATGAAAACAAGTCGCGAGCACGGATTCCTTCTTGACCCAGTTTATACGGGTAAGGCGTTCTATGGATTGGTTTCTGAAATACAAGATGGTCGTTTCATAGATGCTAAAAACATTCTTTTCATTCATACTGGTGGTCTGCTAGGATGGACGCAAGAACAGAGAGATAATGCATTGAATACGACCTTGTCATAAAGAGCCAATCTCTACTTCGATATACCCAATCAATCATCGAAAAATGGTATAGAGATTCACTCTCTATACCAAAATCAATTTATTAAAAAGAATGCAAAACTAGTAATCTCTCATATGCTATGCTTTTAGAATCTTAGTTGCCTCAACATAACAACTCTTTTCCGCATCCCAATCATAATAGCCGTCCTTTATTTCAATCGAGGCAGGGTAGGTGGAATGAATAGACTTTACGTTCCATCCCGCGTCATTAACCTCTTTCATTAAAAATTCATCTAGCTCAATCTTATTGATCAACCGGCAAACATGAGATAACGAGATATTATTATCTGATTGGAGTATGAATTTCTTCATAATGGAATCCTTGAATGGGATGTTATATTGAAGCATGATTGTAAGATCCCTCAGGTAAAGGACCCCGAACACATTTTTTAACTTTTCAGAGCCCATTTTCAATTCTCTTTCAGCTATCCAATCTTGTAAGTTATTTAACGGATTGTAGATAAAATATATTTTTTCAAACATACATCATTCTCCATTCTTATAATTAGCAGGACCTTTTATACATAACATTGTTCCCTGATTTGTTTGACAACCTGGTTGACTAAATATATTTTAACTGAATTCGATAACAAATGTCAATTTAGTTGACATTTTTATACAGGGATAACTTATCTTGTTATATAAAACAGTTGCATCTGTTAATATTGCTGGCGGAAGGATAGGCGTTAATAAAATCAGGCACAATCTTTTAATCCAGTTGACACTTCATTGAAAGTCGTCTAATATATGTGTTACCATAATATTGAATAAAAATATCAATCAATGAAGTGATCAAGTAAATAAGGATTGTGAAACAGAAAATATAGCCATGGCTGAAAGCTATATCACCTCTTCTTATTGAAACCTACCACGGAGATGTTAGGAAAAGCTAACCGAGTCGTTTCGTTAAAAACGTTAGAGGACTTTAATAAAGGTTATTAAGGTCGAACTAAGGTGGTACCACGTCTATTAAGCATAAGGACGTCCTTTTTGGAGGACTTCTTTATGCTTTTTTTATTTTTCAAAAAACTTCTAGGAGGAAAAGTCAATGTCACAAAACACAAATGATTTTACAAAATGGTATATTGATACCATTCAAAAAGCTGATTTGATGGATTACACGCCAGTTCGCGGTTGTATCGCTTTTAAACCGGACGGCTATGAGTTATGGGAACATATTCAGGCAGAAATGGATAAGCGCTTTAAAGAAACGGGCCACCGCAATGCTTATTTCCCAATGTTAATTCCAGAATCGTTCTTCCAAAAGGAAAAGGATCATATTGAAGGGTTCTCTCCAGAATTACCTTGGGTTACAGAAGCTGCTGGCGAGCAATTAGAAGAGCGTTTAGCACTGCGCCCAACTTCTGAAACAATGATCGGTCATTTGTATTCAAGTTGGATTAAGAGCTACCGTGATCTTCCTGTTTTAATTAATCAATGGGCTAACGTATTCCGTTGGGAAAAGAAAACTCTCCCATTCATCCGTACTTCTGAGTTTTTATGGCAAGAAGGTCATACAGCTCACGTTGATGAAGAAGATGCACGTAAAGAAACAATGCAAATGTTAAACATTTACAAGGAAGTTGTGGAAGGATTATTGGCAATCCCAGTTTATGATGGCCAAAAAACTCCATCTGAGCGCTTTGCCGGTGCGGTCGATACCTACTCGATTGAAGCGATGATGAAGGATGGGAAAGCGGTGCAAGCAGGTACTTCTCACTACTTAGGTACAAAGTTTGCGGAAGCTTTTGAAATTAAATATTTGAATAAAGAAAATAAACACGAATATGTCCATACAACATCTTGGGGTTCATCGACACGTTTGATCGGATCGGTGATTATGGTTCATGGTGACGAGCAAGGACTTGTTTTACCACCAAGAATCGCACCAACTCAGGTTGTCCTGATTCCAGTTGGTCCTTGGAAAAAGAACCCTGCCATTATCGAGAAGTTAGATGAAATCTTTGCCGCTTTAAAAGCAAAAGGAATTCGTGTTCGTTTGGATGATTCTGACCAATCACCAGGCTTTAAGTTTAATGAATGGGAGTTAAAGGGTGTTCCTGTTCGCATTGAACTTGGACCTCGTGATTTAGAGAATAATCAAGCTATCATGAAGGCCCGTGACGAAGCGGATAAAGTGACCGTATCTTTAGAATCCATTGTAGAAAGCATTGAAGGTGAGCTTGCGACGATGCAAACTCGCCTATTCGAAAAAGCTAAAGCTTTCCGTGCTGAGCATTCACATACGCATATCGATACGATGGAACAGTTGGAACAGCATTTGGCGGATTCTGACGAAAACGGAAACATCCCTGGTTGGATTTTAGCTGGCTGGTGTGGGGACGATGCCTGTGAAGAAAGCGTGAAAGAAAAAACAAAATTCACAACCCGTAACATTCCATTTAATCCACCAACAACAAAGCACACTTGCCTGAATTGTGGAAAAGAAGCCCAGCATACCGTTTGGTTTGCTCGTGCTTATTAAGCACATAAACAAATGATTTTTAAGACCTTCCCCCTGTGGAAGGTTTTTATTTTTGGCTGTGTTAATGTGGACAAAGTTGTATTTTTGCACCTGCAGCGGAAATCAACAAACTACTTAACACAGCCTATTTTTTGACTGCCTTTATGCTTATAAGGTTTCAATTATTAGCATTTCTCTAAAACTATTTCAGGAAAATAACAAATGATGTACAGAGAACAGTGATCTTAATATATACTAGTTTATGATAGTTTATTGAAAGTTGGAGGCTATAATGTTAAATAAGCTGAAAGAAATACTGAGACCTACTAATCTCCTAGTGACCCTTGCTCTAATTGTTTCTCCAATCATTCCCATGGCCTTTATTAGATCGCTTAATCTAAGAATAGCGGAACCGGATACATTAGCCTATTTTGGGTCAATATTAGGAGGAATATTAACCCTTATAGGGGTGTCCTTAACTATAAGACATTCTGATAATTCCTATAAGAAGGCCTATCAAAAGGAACTAGAAAGAGAATTTATTCAGTCTTTTCCTCAAAAAATAGAGGCGATAAATAACGTAAAAATAGAAAGTGAATACTTTCTTTCTGAATTTAAATCCATGATTAGTCCTTTTATGGAACATCCGGAAGAAATAGAAACTAAATATGAGCCACTTAAGAATTTAAAAAATTCGTATAGTAACAAACTTTTGCCAGAGGCAGCCAAGCTAGACGGTCGTATTTATGTAGAAGTACTACAATGTTTCGAGGAAATGGATCATTTTAATAATTTTATCCTTGATAAAAATCGATACATTGAATGTCATAGTCTTGATATGTTTAAGGAAGAAATGAAAGTAAAGTTTGCACAGGCATGGCTAAATATCAATCGTTCCATCGATAATTTTGATGAATATCAAAAAGCAATTGGACATTACTTTACAACAATCACCAAAGATAAGAATCTTTGGATGATCAATCCAGCGATTAATCAACAACAGAAACAAATAAAATTGCACGATAAACTTTTATCTAGAGTAGGTAAATCTGCAGGAATGAAAATGAAGATCATTGCTGCCCATAATCAAACTTCTACGGATAATCCTTATCAACTAGGATTGCAAAAGTTTAAAGAGGAAGTAGAAAAATTATCGAGTAATACCATTCAAGTTGAAATTCATCCTGGTACATTAGGAACGGATGAGATTGAATTACTAAACAAGCTTCAAAAGGGAACCATCGATTTAGTTATTGTTTCACCAAACGTTATTTCTAGGATGGGGATTCCAGAACTCGATCTTTTAACAATACCTTATCTTTTTGAGAACTATAATCATTGGGAAAAAGTAGTGGACGGAAAGGTTGGAGTAACCATTTCAAACCTTGTTAAAAGAAGATCCAACGATAGTATGCAAGTCCTAGGTTACTTCACTGCCGGGGTTAGGCACTATTATGGGAAGATGCGCATTGGTGGATTAGATGATTTAAAAGGGATGACTATTCGAACACAGACGTCTGGTGTTATAGCTGAATACTTAACAAAAATAGGAGCAATTACAACATCTATCGTTTGGGGAGAAATATATCAGGGACTTCAGCAAAGAAAGATTGATTTTGCAGAGAATTCGTATCCTTACTTTGTTCAACAGCATCATCATAAAACAGTCAATGGAAAATACATCACAGAGACAGGTCACGAGTACACCACTCGCTTATTATTAATGAATGGAAATGTTTATAGCGCATTATCAAGAACACAAAAAAAAGTCATTCTGGAAGCAGCAAAAGCAGCGGTCTTCGAAGAAAGACGAGTATTATTTGAACAGGAAGCTGTATATAAAGAAATTGCACTACAAGAAGGTGCGGAAATACATCCTGTTGATCTCTATCCTTTTAAACAATTTGTCGAGCCTATCCAGCAAAAGATTGCAAAGAATATTGAAATGGAGAATTTGTTAGAAACAATAAAGGAATTAAAAAGAACCAGTTAAGATTGGAGTGTGCCGGTCTCTATACTACTAATTTGAAAATGGTATAGAGCCGGTCTCCAATTTTTATTTTTTCAACCGTTCAAGTTCCTTTGCAACTAAACTAACACCATCCCCCATCATCACAATCAGTATATTTAGCATCAGGGTGATGGGTAGTTGTTACATGTTGATAAATCTTTTGAGTATCCTCTTCGAAATGGTGATCTAATTCGTATTGAATATTTTCAGGAAGTCTTATTTTCCCTATCGGGGCTCCCTCCAAAAATAATTGAATTTCTCCATCATTTAATTTCGCTGTTACCCTGTCTGTCACATCAATTTTATCTTGTCTCAATGACATATAATCACCTTTTTTAATTTACTGGTTGGAAGTCCTTTATGACCTGTTGGACTAAAGTTACCGCCTGACTCATTACCGCACCACCACCAAATGCAGCACTAACACCTATCGCCTCAAATATTTCATCCTCGGTACACCCTTGATCAATGCATCCCTTTAGGTGATAAATCATGCAATATTCATCCTGTGCATGAATACTGATGCCTAACGCAATTAGTTGCTTTTCCTTTTTGCTTAGCTTGCCTTCCTGAAAGCAAATCTCAGTAAATTCATTATAAGCTCTCGCTAGCTCCGGCATTTTTTGAGTGAATGTACCCAGACCTTGTTTATAATTTAACAGTGATGCTTGCGACTGATTTTGCGCTTCCAATTTAATTCACTCCTTTTAAGGGTTTTCTTATTCGATAAATGAACAAGAATGTTCATTATATTTTTATCTATTTAATTGATTAGATACTAGGGGGGAATTTCCAAATAGGAAAATCAACCTTATTTAATGAAGTAAATTTCTCAACTGAGAAACATGTTTACGGTTAGTATCAATCACTTCTTCAACGATACGCTTAGTTTCAGGATCTAAATCTCCCTTAACGAGTTCCTCTGCGTAATGGACACCATAGGTTTCATTTCCTTGTAATGCATCCTCAATAATTTCCCTCGTATCGTCTGAGAGAGTTAATTTATGTATAAAAGAATGCATCGAACCGGAAAAACCTTCATCATCTGCTGGAACACCGTCTAAATTTTGAATTCGTTCTGCTAACGTTAGGGCATCTAGTTTTACTTCTTGCTGCATAGTTTGAAATTGTTTTTTTAAATCATCATTGTTTACTTTTTGTATATAATGCTCTAGGGCTCGAATTCCCATATACGTACCCCTAAGTAATGTATTTAATTCCTCAACGACCGTCTCATTTTTCATGTAAAATCACATCCATGTATACTAAAATGCGGTAAGAATTGGTCCTACCAATGTTTACCGTAGTGCTTCCTGATGTATCATTCCACGATAATTTCACCAAAAATCAGAAATAATATTCTATAAACACGAATACCAAAACAAGCCATAAAAAAATGGTATAGAGAGAGGGTCTCTATACCAAAGTTATCCAAAACATCCCTATAAAAAACAATCGTTGGAATTGCTGGGACGTAGCATTGTCAAAGCAATAGCAATACACTTATTTATTAGAAGCAGTGATTAACCCACGTCCAATTAAATTGGCCGATACAGGCTTTTTCCCAAGTTCCCTTGCCCAGATTGATAATTGTCCTATATGGTGAATTTCATGGGCAATGATATGACGTATTACCTCACCCCAAGTATCCGTTACGATTCTTCCATCAGGTAGGGTATCGTAAAATAATTGATTCTCCATACTATCATCCCAGTTGTTTACAAAATTCTCCACTTCCACTCGGAATTCAGAATCCAATTTTCGAACGAGGTCCAAGCTTTTAAAATCATCAAAATTCTCCTGGAAATCTGGATTGCCTTGGATAATGCGTATCCAGCTCCATTCCACATCGACTATATGGAAGAGGGTTTGTAGGATACTGCCTACACCGCCAGTCCTTGTTTGAAGCAGTTCCTCTTCATTTAACTCTTCACACCATCGATACCATTCTTCTCTTACCATCCAGTTATATTGAAAAAATGTTTTCAAAAGCTTCCCTCCGTATTTTTGACAAATGATTTTGGAATTTCAACAAAATTAAAAACTAGAATTACTTATTCAACTATCCCAGCTTAAATTCCTTCTTCGTGTACCTTTTTATGTTTACTCTAAAAATAAACCTAATATGAATAAGGAAGTTAGGAATATTCTCGGTTGTCCAAAAAAATAAAGGAATAGACAAGTACCCAAACCATAAATCTACATAGTTCATACATTACTAGTAATTACTAAAAAAAGAGGGAGATTTATGGAACAGTTTAAAGATTATGAAGAGCTGTTAGGTATTAAATTAAAGCCAAGAATAACGATTGTTTCCATTGTCTCTGCTCAATTAAAAGGAATGGACTATTTTAAGCCATATCAAAATGCACAAAGAATATGGAAAGGAATTTCGTTTGAGCATATAGGGTGGATGCGGCTGAAGACAAGTATTAAATCTACTAACATTGGTCAAGAATCGCTATATAAAAATGTAAAATTAAAAGCACTATATGATCAGGTTATAGAATATTTTTTAATAAGAAAAGTAAGACCTGATGTCATCATTATCTATCTACCTGGGGTGGGATTTAAGGGGATAACCGGTGGTCTTGCTCTTGCGTATGATACCAAAAAACCTCCATACTTAATTGTCGTCTCCGAAAGTGCAGGCGATTACCCGTGGGTGGTTGCACATGAAATAGGTCACGTTTTATATTATTCAAATAGGTATCATGATAAAAAAGATCCTAATCCATATTTACTAGTAAACGCCAGGGGAGAGCCAATTAGAGACAAACAAGGGAATCTAAAATATGATCATGCCCATAATAACAATAAAAATAATATTATGTATCCACGGGCTTCTAAATCTACCATACCGCCTAAAGTAACATCTGCTCAATTGAAAAAAGCTAGCCAGAGTTATCTATTGAAACGTATCAAGCTAGTCACATGATGTGGAATGCATAATGATTAAGAGATCCGAATTGTAGCTAGTCGATTTTGGGTAATTGGAAATTGAAAATATTAACGCTGCACAATAGGTGAAGGGGACGGAGGTGATCCGTCTCCCTTTATTTTGGGGTTAGTAGGTCCATCAAATTACTGTCATTGTTTAGGTAAAATACTCTAGTTTTGCATTTGGGAAGAATTTTTCCATGTAGGAATAAAGATGAGTTTTAATATCTTCTTCCTCTTCTTTTTGATAAATGTATTTGCCAATCCCGTATTTTCCCCACTTATACCTTCTTTTTTCTTCGTCTAATTCTAATTTTGTCATTGGATAGTTTTTTTCAATAACTTTCTTTGCTGGTTTTGTAAAACGATGTTGGATAAATTCAAATGTTAAATCTTTCTTTGCATCAGGAGGTAATTCTGCTTCCAATCGTTCAAACATGCGAAAATAACCATCTTCCCATCCATCATGGAGGTAAATAGGAGCAACGATAAAACCAAGTGGATAACCGGCTCTTGCAACTTTTCCCGCAGCTTCAATTCGCTTCTCTAATGGGGAGGTCCCAGGTTCGAAGTTTTTGATGATATAATCAGCGTTTACACTAAATCGAAATCTCGTTTTTCCATTATGTTTGGCGTCCAAAAGGTGGTCGACATGATGAAATTTGGTTACAAATCTCAATTTCCCATATTCCGATGTGCCAAAATGTTCAATTGCCCTTTTAAGAGTATGAGTTAAATGATCAATGCCGACAATATCTGAGGTACAAGATGCTTCAAACCTTGTCATCTCCGGGGCCCTTTCTTTCATATATTGATCCGCAGCATCAAGAATTTCCTCAACATTTACGTAGGTGCGAATATAAGGTTTACTCCCCATTGTCGTTTGTAAATAACAGTAATGGCAATGCCCCATGCAACCTGTTGCAAATGGAATCGCATATTCTGCTGAAGGCTTTGACGTGTCAAATTTAAGTGTTTTGCGGACACCCACTACTAGTGTGGACTTTGCTACCCGATACTTTTGGAAGTCATTTTCCCCTGGCAAGTTCCTTACCTGATTATGGGAGGTTGTATATCGTATTTCAACATCCAGCTTTTCAAATTTCTCGAGTAGCTGTTTTCCTAATGGATAGTCTAGTGCTTGAGGTTCGAAATAAATAAGCTTTGGCGTAAATGGTTTATTCATTCCAGTATCCCTTCTGAGGCATTACCATAATAGTAATTGTAGGCTTGATTTGCCTCTTCCTCTGTCGAATAAACAGCCATATCGCTTGATAATGGATAATACGTCTCATATAAAAATAAAGCCAATTCATTTTCTTTCTCGGGATTGTTAACAACCGCTGCTGCCTGGATATTCGCTACATCCTGAGTATGGGGATTTCGATAAAATACGTAAACGATATCTCCAGCTTGGTAAGTTTGGTTCTGATGATATATGTCCATTCGATTCACCTACGTAAAAAGATTTATTATTAAGATTTTGCCTTTCGTTCCTGAAATTATGTAGGTGAATATAAAAAATCGACTAATGCTAGGCACTGGTCGATTGTTACCATTCCAACACTGAACTCGAAATTCGTTTTATTCCCCTAATTGTCGAAAGCTCTTCGATCAGTTTTTGCATGGCAATATTCTTTTGTTTTGCTTCAATCATTATGTCAAAATCCTGATTAAGTGCCTTAGCCATTTTTAAAAAAGGTAAGATAAAATCTACCGAGACAAAATCGGCGTGTGCTCGATAAGCTTGCTCTGACTTTGGGGAAGAAAGGTGAACTTTCGGTATGTTGTTAGTAGCATTCCATGTATGAAAAATGCGTTCTAAATAATTGGCGAGGTCAAGCTCCCCTTTATTCGCCATATAGTGATGATAATCAAGGATCATCGGAATGTTTTCCTTTTCGCATGTAGCAAGTGTTTCACCAACATTATAGGTCTTATCATCATTTTCTAGTGTCATCTGTTTTTTTATTTCAAATGGCAATTGGGTTAGGTTTTTATGAAAGCGGGATAATGTTTGATTCTTATCTCCATAGGCGCCGCCGATATGAATATTAATGATTCCGGTATCGAGAGCATTCATTGCTCGGAGCATATTATAATGATATTCCATATCCTTCACCGCATTCCTTGTTACTTCTTCACGGGGACTTGTGAAAAGGGTAAATTGACTGGGATGAAAGCTCACGCGGAGCTTAAAGTTTTGGACCAGTCTTCCCAATTCATTCCATTCGTATTTAAATGGAGTGATGAAATCCCACAGTACTTCTGGATGAGTTGCAAGGGGGACGAGTGAACTAGAAAACCGATACAATTCGATTTCATGGGCGATATTATAATATAAAATTCTTCTCGTGTTGGCTAAATTTTGTGCGGTTACGGCTTTAAGCTTTTCCATTCTCTCGTGTATGGGAAGGGCGGAATATCTGGAAAAAGTTAATGTTTTTGAAGGACTTGCTTCCCATAATCCAAGTGCATTGGCTACATACCCAAATCGAATCTTCATCTACTTATCCCCTTGAATTTCAGTAAATAATGCTCCTCATATTTTTAACTAATCTACTTTTTATTATACTGGTGTAAGGTTATTCGTCACTGTGTTTGTTATTTAATAGATTTATATAACCAATACTTTGAAATCGCTAAATATTCTCTAGTATACGACTTGAATATAGCTACAGTTGGGGTTCTGGCTGGAAGGCCTTCTAATTCTAAGCCATGATCTTTGGCAATCATTTTAGCCCGAAAAAGATGAAAATCATTCGAAACAATAATCCCCTTTTCGAGGTTATGGGGAATAAGTTTCTTGGAAAATTTGATGTTTTCAACAGTACTAGTCGACCTATCTTCTAAAATTATTCTTGATTCATCGATACCTTGATACATTAAGCCTTGTTTAATGGCTTCAGCTTCGGTCATTTTCTCCTCTGGACCTTGACCCCCTGATGCCACGGCAATGGTTTGTGGGTTGTGCTTTAAATAGGTAGCTGCAGCATCAATTCGATATTGCAGTGACAATGACGGTGTTGTGCCATTCACTCTTGCTCCAAGGATAATGATATACTCTGCCTGGTCAGAAACTTTTAGTTTCCCGTGTTCCCTTATTTTTATATGAAGATATCCAAAATACGCTGTAAACGTAAATAGAAGCAGGAAGGAAAACAACATCCATTTTCTTCTTTTAATCATTTCCTCAATTCCTTTAATAAAATATTCTGATGCAACTTGGTTGAAAAAAGGGAATTCCGTCAACCACAGCAAAACGAATGCATTTTCCCTTATATTATCATCTAATGTCATCTCTTACTATAAATACATAAAAGTGTTCTCAAAGCCAGATGGGCCAGATGTCTGGAGAATGAACAGGAAAAGGGTGTATAGAAATATTGTCAAAACAGTCCTATACATTGAGAAATGACTCGTTTTTGGAGAAATTGGATATGTTATTTTTAGTGAGTGGGAAATATCCTACGATAGGGTAAAAGAGCTAATGAAATAAACATGAAAGGATCTTTTTCTTGAAAACAAAAATTCGTATATCTGGCTTTAATCCCCGAAAGAGTCCAATTTTCATATTTCTTGGAATGATATTATTTCCTCTTGGAATTCTCATCGATAGTACGATTTTTAAAAATAGTACATTAATCTTAACTTATGTCCCATTCATGATTATAGTTGGCCTGGTTTTTCGTTCTTATATAATCATTATCCTCCTCTCTCTATTGACAGCCTGGGTATTATATTATAATTCGGTCCATAGATGGACGATTGAATTATTTATTTTTGCATGGTTTTGTTATTTTCTACTTGCATTTACCGTAAAGGTTCTAATGGACAAAGTACGAAATGAACAAGATACACTGGTAAATTTGATAATAACTTTGGCGGTGTCTTTGGATGCTAGAGATCGTTACACTGCCTCCCATTCGAAAAACGTCGCTTATTATTCACAGGAAATCGCAAGAGCTATGAAATTAAGTAAAAGAATCTGCGATAATCTTTATATAGGTGGGCTTTTGCATGATATAGGGAAAATTGGAGTTCCTGAATCAATTCTAAATAAGCCTTCCAGGTTAACAGATACGGAGTATAATCAGATCAAGCAACATCCCAGAATCGGTTATGAGATTTTAAAGAATATCCCTTACTTTAATAAAAATGGCATATTGGACATGGTGTTATTTCACCATGAAAAATATGATGGAACAGGATATCCTCATCAAAAGCAAAAGGAGGAGATTCCATTGGTAGGTAGAATAATTGCCATTTCAGATGCATTTGATGCCATGACATCCAAAAGAGCGTATCGGACAAGAATGGACATTGAGTACGCATTTGATGAAATTAAGAAAGGAAGAGGAACACAATTCGACCCTCAAATCGCAGATGTTTTTCTTGAATTAGTCCAAAACGGGAAAATACTAATACCTTACACAGAAGGTGAAAATGAAATTTAGTTTCAAGCATGGGTGTACCCTTATCAAGCGATAGCTTGTAGAAATTTAGTTATTCTGATATGATTTTTTCTAATTGAATAGAATTTCCTTCGGGGTCGGGTGTAAGTCCCAACCGGCGGTGATGAGGGTGACCTCTTAGTCCGTGACCCGGGTTCATAAATGAGCACGGTGGATTTGGTGAAATTCCAAAGCCGACAGTGAAAGTCTGGATGGGAGAAGGAATAGATAAATTGTTCAAAAAAAACTATTTTTGACGTTTATTTGTGTTGCTTTTTTCTCCCTTGCCAATAATGGTAAGGGATTTTTTATACGGAGAACTTATAAAGAAAAATCGTACATGCCCTCTTTTTAATCACCAAAAGACCCTAAGGAGGAAAAAATCCTATTTACATTAAATCTGTATTAAACTAACTTCAAGCCTCTAAAAAAGGAGGGAAACCATTATGTTTACCGGAATCATTGAGGAATTAGGGACCATTCAAAAGATACAAGCCCACGGGAATACGTTAGTTTTAGCGATAAAAGGAAGGAAGGTTCTTGACGACTTAAACCTTGGAGACAGTGTTGCAGTGAATGGTGTCTGTTTGACCGTAACTGGGTTTAACAAGGATTCCTTCCTTGCGGATGTCATGCCTGAAACCTTTCAAAGTACATCCCTTTCCGATCTACAGCAAGGCTCGCTTGTGAATTTAGAACGAGCGATGAGCGCAAACGGTCGGTTTGGTGGACATTTTGTGACTGGACATGTTGATGCTATCGGGCAAATTGTTAAACGAGAACCAAAAGCGAATGCTATTTATATTGACATTATTTTCCCTAAGGAATTTTTACACCTAACTTTATATAAAGGATCAATTGCCATTGATGGTACATCCTTAACCATATTTGGGATTCATAATCACACTGTTACCGTCTCCATCATTCCTCACACTGTGAAGGAAAGTGTCCTAGGTAATAAAAAAATCGGAGACAAGGTGAATATTGAATTCGATATGATCGGAAAGTACCTCTACTCCTTTATGGGAAAAAATGAACAACATAAGCAAGAAAACAGGATTTCTGTAGATTTTTTAAAGGAACACGGGTTTATGTAGTAGTTCATTCTGATGGCCAAATGATGCTTGAATTTTATCATGAAAGGAGTAATAACTCATGTTCCATAATATCGAGGATGCTTTAGAGGACTTAAAGGCGGGAAAGGTCATTATTGTTTGTGATGATGAGGATCGTGAAAACGAAGGGGATTTTGTTGGCCTGGGGGACTTTGTAACAGCGGAAATGATTAATTTCATGGCTAAAGAAGGTAGAGGTCTCATTTGTGTTCCCATTGCCGAATCTATTGCCGAGAAACTTGAACTAAACCCAATGGTGGCGGTTAACACAGACAATCATGAAACAGCCTTTACTGTTAGTGTTGACCATATTGAGACAACGACAGGAATTAGCGCATTTGAGAGAGCCTTGACTGTTCAAAAATTACTGGATGAAGAATCTGTTCCAAGTGATTTTCGAAGACCTGGACATATTTTTCCGCTTGTAGCAAAAGAAGGTGGCGTCCTCAGTCGTGCTGGACACACTGAAGCGGCCATTGATTTGGCAAGATTAGCAAATTCTAAGTTAGCAGGTGTCATTTGTGAAATTATGAAAGATGATGGAACAATGGCACGGGTAGATGACCTCAAAGAAGTGGCTAGAGAATTCAATCTAAAAATGATCACCATCAAAGATTTAATCCAGTATCGATTGGAGAAGGAAGCACCTAAAAAGAAAATACACACGATCTAAAAACAAACATTTTAAGGAGTGATGCGATCATGAAAAAGGTATTTGAAGGTAATTTAGTTGGTACAGGATTGAAAATTGGCATTGTGGTTGCTCGTTTTAATGAGTTTATTACAAGTAAGTTACTGGATGGAGCAGAGGATGCACTGAAAAGACATGGGGTTAATGATGAAGATATTACTTTGATGTGGGTTCCTGGGGCATTTGAAATTCCTCTTGCAGCAAAAAAATTAGCAGACAAAGGAGATTTTGATGCCGTTATTACCCTAGGAACGGTGATAAGAGGATCTACGCCTCATTTTGAATATGTAAGCAGTGAAGTGGCCAAAGGTGTGGCAAACATAGGGATGCAAAGTGGCGTTCCGATTATCTTTGGCGTCCTAACAACAGACTCCATTGAACAAGCGATTGAACGAGCTGGTACAAAAGCCGGAAATAAAGGCTATGAAGCAGCAGTTGGTGCAATTGAGATGGGGAATCTTTATAAAAACTTCAACTAAATCTCAATTCCCTTCAGATTATTGACTATTTTCAGAAAAATAAACCAAGTCCTTTGTCTTTGAGACAAAGGACTTGTAGCTAGTTTTAGTTTCGTTTTCACTTTTTCATTTTCAAGCTTCGCAACTTCTCCTCATTTTTGTAAGCACCTTCCTTGACTCTATAGTGACTATATACCTTAAGATGTAATTGAACATACAGATTTTTTTGCGGGGATTTATTTTGTTAAGGAGAATGTAAAAAATGAAGTCCAATAAAGTTGCTTTAGGATTAGTATTAATGAATTTGTTCATAGCGTTTTTAGGAATTGGCCTCATCATTCCAGTCTTACCGACGTTAATGAATGAATTAGGAATAACCGGTACAACTGTCGGCTATTTAACAGCGGCGTTCGCCATTGCTCAATTGATTGTTTCGCCCATTGCAGGGAGAGCAGTAGATAAATTTGGTAGAAAAATGATGATTGTAATTGGCTTATTTATTTTCGGTATCTCTGAATTTTTATTCGGGATTGGAAAAGAAATCGATATGTTATTTTTTTCTAGAATTTTAGGCGGAATAAGTGCGGCATTTATTATGCCTGCGGTTACAGCATTTATTGTTGATATTACCAATATGGATACTCGACCTAAAGCACTTGGGTATATGTCAGCGGCTATAAGTACTGGATTTATAATTGGTCCCGGTATCGGTGGATTTTTGGCGGAATTTGGGACACGTGTGCCATTCTTCTTTGCAGGTGGACTTGGTACGATGGCTGCAGTTCTATCAGCTCTTTTATTATCCGAGCCGGAGCGTTCAGAAGAAAATAAAAAACAGGATTCTGAGGGTAAGAGAGGATTCAAATTGATTTTTGTGCCAAAATACTTTATCGCCTTTCTTTTAATTTTTATTGTCTCATTTGGTTTAGCAGCTTTCGAATCATTTTTTAGTCTGTTTGTTGATCACAAGTTTCAATTTCAACCATCCGATATCGCCATTATTATCACAGGTGGCGGAATTTTTGGGGCTGTGGCACAGGTTTTGCTATTTGATCGGCTTACTCGAGTCTGGGGTGAAATAAAATTGATTCGCTACAGCTTAATTTTATCAGCCTTACTTGTCTTTTTCATGACCGTTGTTCATTCCTATATGATGATTTTATTGGTTACCTTTCTGGTTTTTGTCGGATTCGATTTATTTCGACCTGCGGTTACTTCATATCTTTCTAATATCGCTGGGAATGAACAAGGTTTCGTTGGTGGAATGAACTCTATGTTTACTAGTTTGGCCAACATTAGTGGTCCCATTCTAGGGGGGATATTATTTGATATTGATATTAACTACCCATACTATTTTGCGACAGTAGTTCTAGTTTTTGGGATAGTTTTAACAATGTTGTGGGCGAAGCATGGGGCAGGTTCACTTTCTCCTGAGAAGAGAGCTGGCTAATATTTGATATAGAGTGTAGAGCGAATCTAATCATACAGCAAAAAAGGAGAAGTTATTATGTTTACGATTACGGAAGCAGCACATGAAGAATTGCAGAACAGATTAAAGACAACAGGCTTGCAACTGGTCCGGTTACAAATGAGGAAAAGTTGTTTTATGAAAATTAAAATAACCATTGAGGAATCGGTTCAAACAAACGATGTAGAGCTTGAAATCGATGGCTTTCACGTGATTATTGATAAGGGTGAGTGTCATTATTTTAGAAAAAAAATAGTAGATTTTCTACCTGATCATACTGGATTTAAGCAATTCGAGATTATTGGTTAATCCATCCAAGAATAGGATAAATCATTTACACGGCTGTTCTCCTAAATGAAGGAAACAGTTTTTTTTATTCTGTAAAAAAATTACTAATGTCAGAATAACAAAAAAAATATAGTTCGAATTCAAAGTATATTGACATAATAAAGAATGGGCATTAGTATTACATTATAAATTTTCAAATTTACGAACGTCGTTCGATAATGACGAACGAAAGGAAGAAGGATGATAATGGCCGAGCGATTCATTCAATCGATTGAAAGGGCTGCAGATGTTCTTGAATTATTTTTAGAAACTAATCCTGAACTAAGTGTTAAAGAGATCAGTCAGCATTTAAATTTATCGAAAAGTACAATTCATGGCATCCTGAAAACTTTAGAGCATAGAGGATTTCTTCAACAAAATCCCGATGATTTGAAGTATAAGCCTGGAATCAAGCTATTTGAACTGGGGAATTTTGTTGGGAAACATCTTGATATTAGAAAAATTGCCATGCCAGTCATTACTGAGCTTGTGGCGGAATTAAATGAAACCGTTCACTTAGTTATCTTACAGCGGGATGAACTGGTTTATGTTGAAAAGGTCGAAGGACCGAATGCCCTTTCGATTTACTCGCATATTGGCAAACGGGCACCATTTCATTGTACAGGAGTTGGAAAGTCTGTCCTTGCTTTCTTAAGTGAAAATGAGGTTCAACGAATTTTATCATCGGTGGTTTTGAAATCGTTTACAGAGTTTACGATGACAAATATGGATGAAATCAAGAAGCATTTAATCACAGTTCGTGAACAAGGATTTGCCATTGATGATGAGGAGATTGAACTCGGGCTAAAATGTGTAGCTGCTCCAATTTTTAATCATCAGAGAAATGTAATCGCTTCAATTAGCTGTGCTGCACCAAAAGTCAGACTGGATGAAGAAAAGTTACCAAACGTGATTACAGGGATCAAAAGGGCAGCCATAGAGATATCTAAAGACTTAGGTTATAAAGAATAAGCAATAGAGAAAGACATTTATTTTAGGAGGAGAATGATTTTGGCAAAAGTAAAAGTAGCTATTCTCGGCTCAGGTAATATTGGAACAGATTTAATGATTAAGCTGGGACGCTCAGAACTTTTAGAACTAACAGCTGTCATTGGAATTGATCCACAATCAGATGGGTTACGTCGTGCAAGAGAATTAGGATATGCAGGGGTTCATACGGGAATCGATGGTTTTCTGGCAGACCCTGAATTAGAGGCTGACATTGTATTTGATGCCACATCCGCCAAAGCGCATGTATATAATGCAAAGGTGTTAAAAGAGGCTGGCATTAAAGTGATCGATATGACTCCTGCTGCAGTAGGGCCACTCGTTTGTGCTGCAGTAAATCTTAATGACCATTTAGATAAGGATAATATCAACTTAATTACTTGTGGTGGACAAGCAACAATCCCTATGGTTCATGCTGTAAATCGCGTTTCACCAGTCGAATATGCAGAAATTGTTGCTACGATTGCAAGTAAGAGTGCTGGTCCTGGAACACGGGCTAACATTGATGAATTCACAGAAACTACTTCGCGGGCTATAGAGGTAGTTGGGGGTGCGAAAAAGGGAAAAGCGATTATGATTTTAAATCCTGCGGAACCTCCAATTATGATGCGTGATACCGTATATACGCTTGTGGAAGATGGAACGATGAATGAAGAGGCCATTCGGAAGTCGATTGACGAGATGGTTGAAGTCGTTCAATCCTATGTGCCAGGCTATCGTCTTCGTACAGAACCTATTTTTGAAGGAAATAAAGTAACGATTTTCCTAGAAGTTGAAGGGGCTGGTGATTACCTTCCGAAATATTCAGGAAATCTAGATATTATGACATCAGCTGGTGTGAAAATTGCTGAAGCGTTTGCCAAGAAAATTTTAACGAAAGAAACAGTTTAAGCTGTAGGGAGGGGTATATATTATGACAACTGCGAGAGATATCCTCATTACAGAGGTGGCATTGCGAGATGGAAGCCATGCCTTAAATCATCAGTACACAGTAGAGCAAGTATTACAAATTACGAAAGCTTTAAATGACGCTAATGTTCCTTTTATTGAAGTATCCCATGGAGATGGTTTGGCTGGGTCTTCCTTACAATATGGTCTTTCCCATACAAATGAAATGGAATTAATTGAAGCAGCTGTTTCGGTTGCGGATAAGTCAAAGATTGCTGTACTTCTTTTACCAGGTATCGGCACTTTACATGAATTAAAACAAGCAGCGAACCTTGGAGCCAAAATGGCTCGTATTGCTACCCATGTGACTGAGGCAGATGTGGCTCCTCAACATATTGCTTATGCAAAAGAACTAGGAATGGAAACAGTAGGATTTCTAATGATGAATCATATGGCTCCTGTTGATAAACTAGTTGAACAAGCAAAGTTAATGGAAAGCTATGGTGCTGATTCTGTATACGTTGTTGACTCTGCAGGTTATTTATTACCAAATCAAGTTCGTGAGCGGATTCGTGCGTTAAAACAATCTGTTGGTGTGAATATTGGTTTCCATGGTCATAACAATCTATCTCTAGCGATGGCCAATACCCTTGTCGCTATTGAAGAAGGTGCCACTCGGATTGATGGAAGTGTACGTTGTCTTGGAGCGGGTGCTGGTAATACACAAACGGAGGTACTCGTAGCGGTTTTAGAACGGATGGGAATCCAAACTGGAGTAGATTTATACAAGATGATGGATTTAGCGGAAGATATTATTGCACCGATTTTGCCAGTAGTGCAAGAAATCACAAAGGATAGCTTAACACTTGGTTATGCAGGTGTTTACTCAAGCTTTGCCTTACATGCAAAACGTGCTGCGGAAAAGTTTGGTGTGGACTCTCGTGATATTTTAATAGAATTAGGAAAACGGAAAGTGGTTGGCGGACAAGAAGACATGATCGTCGAAGTCGCTGCTGAAATTGCCAAAAACAAACATTAATCGTTTGGAAGAAAAGTCACTAACCTGATTACAAGGAGATAATTTATGGAATTACTTATTATTCTATTAGCACTTGGGATGTTAATGTTTATCGCATACCGAGGATTTTCAGTTATCATTTTTGCCCCTATTTGTGCCTTGTTTGCGGTATTTTTAACAAATCCAGATTGGGTCTTTCCATTTTTCTCGAACGTTTTTATGGGAAAAATGGTCGAATATATTAAACTATATTTTCCTATTTTCCTTTTAGGAGCTATTTTTGGGAAAGTAGTAGAAATGTCAGGTTTAGCTCGTTCGATTGCGACCACTCTCATACAATTAGTAGGACGCAAACGGGCGATGTTAGTTATTGTCTTACTATGTGCCATCCTTACTTATAGTGGTGTAAGTTTAGTAGTAGTAGCTTTTGCTGTCTATCCATTTGCAGCAAACCTATTCAGACAATCCAATATTCCGAAGCGGTTAATTCCGGGGACGATTGCGTTAGGCTCCTTTACATTTACAATGGATGCGCTACCGGGTTCTCCCCAAGTGCAAAACGTTATCCCGACAACCTTCTTTAAAACGAATCTTTATGCAGCTCCAACTCTTGGGATAATCGGAGCAATCTTCATCTTTATTTTAGGTATGTGGTATCTAGAATCACGTCGTAAAAAAGCAGAAAAAGCCGGAGAAGGTTACGATAGCTTTGGAACGATTAAAGAACAACAAGTTGAAATTGACTTCAACCAAACCGAAAGTGTCGGGCGCCGAATTTTTGCCTTCGTACCAGTTGTCCTTGTCGGTGTGTTGAATAAAGTATTTACGACATTAATTCCGAAATGGTACCCTAATGGTTTCGATTTTTCAGCTATTGGCTTAGATTTTCCAAGTATTGAAACAGCAAAAGTCGTTGGTATTTGGTCAGTAGAAATTGCCCTTATTGTCGGTATTATTACAACGATTATCTATAATCGTAAACCTGTTATTCTCAATTTTAAAACAGGCATGAATGTCGGAATTGCAGGTGCGCTATTAGCGATCATGAACTCCGCGACTGAATATGGTTTCGGTGCCGTTATTTCCAATTTACCTGGTTTCACAATTGCCAGAGATGGAATTTCCAAGGTGTTTGTGAATCCATTATTAAACGGAGCCGTAACGACAAATGTTCTATCGGCCATTTCGGGGTCCGCATCTGCCGGTATTGCGATTTCATTAGGGATTATGGCGGAGAAATATATCGAATTAGCGAATCAATTCGGTATTCCGCTCGAGGTTATGCACCGTGTCATTTCCATGGCTTCAGGTGGGATGGATACACTTCCGCATAACGGAGCTGTAATTACCCTACTTGCAATTACCGGTTTAACCCATAAACAATCTTATCGTGACATTTTTGCCATTACGATTATTAAAACGATCGCAGCCTTCTTTATCATTGCTGTGTACTTATTAACTGGTATTATTTAAAGTTCTAGGACTATCAATCGAGACATGTTAACGACAAAAAAAACGGCCATAAAGTTAACTTTAGGGCCGTTTTTTACTTTCCGCCTAGGGGCACTACACTTTTTCCCGCCAAATCAACATTCGGTTATAATGTAGGTAGAATCGATATTAAAAGAAAGAAGTGAAATTGATGGATTTTGAAACGGTTATGCAGGAATTGGAGGCACTGGGAAAGGAACGATTGAAAAAGACCTACATAGGTAATGGTGCACATGAACCCCTTTTTGGTGTGGCCACAGGTGCCATGAAGCCTCTTTCAAAGATTATTAAGAAAAACCAACCTTTAGCCGAACAGCTATATGCCACGGGTAATTACGATGCGATGTATTTCGCTGGAATCATTGCCGATCCAAATGCGATGACTGCGGCGGATTTTGAACGATGGATAGATGAAGCGTATTTTTACATGTTGTCGGATTATGTTGTTGCGGTAACTTTGTCTGAAACCGATATTGCCCAAGAGGTTGCCGATAAATGGATCGCAAGTGGGGAAGAACTTAAAATGTCTGCTGGCTGGAGTTGTTACTGCTGGCTTTTGGGGAATCGAAAGGACAGTGAATTTAGTCCAAGTAAGATTGCTAGTATGTTGGAGGAAGTGGAAAATACGATTCACGATTCCGCAGACCGCGCCAAGTCGGCGATGAATAATTTTATCTACACTGTTGCGATTTCCTTTTTACCATGCCACGAGATGGCAGTGGAAACCGCCAAAAAAGTCGGTCCTGTCGAGATTAAACGCGAAAAGAAAAAAAGTAGCATTCTTCTTGCCACCGAAAATATCGAAAAGGAAATCAATCGAGGGAAGCTCGGATTTAAACGGAAATATGTAAGGTGTTGATGAATTAAAGGTATCTTCCTATTAAAAAAGGTCAATGATCCCGACTTAGGGTTTTATTGACCTTTCAATCCACTATTTTAATGATAATTGGTCACCAGGCAAGGAGTGACCTTCTTTTTATTGGCAAAAGTGCAGACTAAATATACGGATAACCAAATCCATATCCATAAGGATAACCGAAGCCGTATCCATAATAAGGATATCCATATCCGTAGCCTCCGTATCCCCAAGGACCCGCGAGAGCGCTACCAAGTAGTAATCCTCCTGCCAACCCTCCTAAAAATGGAAATCCAAATCCGCCCCATCCCCATGGACGCCCCCAGCCAAATCTCCCGAAGCCGAATGGTCGACCAAATCCAAATCCACCAAATCCAAACGGTCGTCCAAATCCAAATCTGCCAATGATTCTGGTATCATTCGGATCCACCATCTGATTGCCTAGTAAATGTTGATTTTGTATCTCTAGGTTCATTTTATCCCTCCTCTGTTTTTCAAGAGCAGTATATGTGGGTAAATGAACTATTCTTGGGCAGTTGTCCTAGGAAAAAATAAATATTTAATTAGGTGAACGTCTATGCCTTTTGCTGGGTAGACACATAAACTGCTCTCGAAGTCATTACTTTTAAGAGGAGTGTAGAAAAGATGGAAAAAAAGCCCTTAGTTAGTCCGTATGTTGCCCCAGCTCCAGCGGTTGTTGCACCGCAAGTTTTTCCGAGTGCTCCTGTGGTTACACCGCAGTATGTTACACCGCAGTATGTTGCACCACAGTATGTTGCCCCACAGAGTTATTTAGGTTGTCCGCCTTTACCGATGCCAGCTTTTAATGAATGCTGTTTCCCAATAATGGAACCATGTTGTTTCCCGATGTTTAATCCATGTTGTCCACCACCGATGCCGATGCCATGTTGTCCACCACCGATGCCAATGTCATGTTGTTGGCCAATGCCTTCAATGCCATTTTGTTGCTAACGAATACAAATAGCCAGAATAATAAAGGGAGACCGGGCAAAATTGTCCGGTCTCTTTGGAATAAATTTTAACAGATAAAATGGTATTTATTCACACTCCTTCTTTTCCCGGAATAATATGGGCTTAGGGGAGTGATACTACATGCAAAATGATTGCCAAACTCAAGAGGAGCTTCGATTGATTGCTTCCCTGCAAAGAGATCTAAATATCGTTACAGCTGGATTATTGTTAACGGGGCAAATTACAATCATTGGTGTTTTTATAACGCCTCCAGAATTTAGCCTTTCCTTAAGCGGTCCTCTATTCGGTAGAGCTCGTTTAGAAGGGAAAAATAGGGTTGCAACAGGGTTGATTGATGTAATAGATATTATCATCGCTATTTTGTTAATTGTCGATAAAATTCGTGTAATTAGTTCTGTTCTTGGTCCAAGTAGGTTTTCCATTAATGTGAGCGGACCGATTTTTGGGGCGCCGCTCTACCAGCCGACATTGCCGTCTCTCAAAAGAAATTATCATTTTTATAGAAAAATAGTATCAAAGCACTTCGATTTTGCTCCGATGGTTTTTAAGTATGAATAAGGGAATGGTGTTCATGTTCTTAACCGATTTACCGACAATTAAACCTTCTGACTCACAGATTTTTCTTATGGCGTTAGCCATTGGCGTTTTTATTTTCTTCTTTACCGAACGAAAAGAAAGTGATACAACTCAGATGGGTTAACAGATTATTCAGATGTGCCGTCAAAATGACCTTCTAATACCGAATTTACCGCTTCTTCTATTTCTTGATAGCTAGTGCATCTACAAATATTAGAAGCTAACCATTCTTTTATCACTTCATAGGTAGGACGTGGATGTTTAAGAAGAAGTGAAGAAATATTCATGATAAATCCTGGCGTACAATAACCGCACTGAAAAGCAAAATGTTTAATAAATGCCTCTTGAATGGGGGAATCCTTCAGCCCTTCAATTGTTGTAATCTTTTTTCCCTCTGTCTCAATGGCGAGGAAAATGCATGATTTATAGACGGTATCATTGACCATCACTGAACAAGCGCCGCAATCCCCATTTAGACATCCGGGTTTTGCTCCTGTTAGTGCTAGTTGATTACGAAGAACGTATAGAAGAGTGTCGATTGGACGAATATCGACCTGTCGCTTTTCACCATTGACATCTAGCGTAACATTTATTTTTTTTGTAGGAGGATTGACCATTATTCTTTCCCCTCCAATTCGTTGATTATCTCTATCAATGTATTCCTTAGCACAAATAATCGGTACTCTTTTGAACCTTCCAAATCATCTAGTACAGGAGATGGGAGATGCTCTATGGCGTTTTCGATTCGTTTCTCTATTGGTAAAAATGTCTTATTCAATTCGGCCTCTACCTCCTGGGATCGGAAGGGGAAGGGGCAAAGCCCACTAAAGGCAAATCGCAACTGATTCTCTACTTTCATACTGGCTACAGTTAATAGAGGGTAACCGGTCTCCCATTGTTGACGAATTTTGAGGACGACAAATGGTAAAGTAAGATATTTTTTTTCTATGAATAGCTGAACCAAGAACTGCCCTTCTTCTAATTGGATTGTTTCATTAAAAATTTGCAGGATGGGAAATGTTTTTTGGCCATTATATCCGGCAATGACTGCTTTACTATCGCAAATCAGGAATGGTAGGATTGCTTCCCGATAGAATATTTTCCCAAGCAGATTGCCGCCGAGCGTGATTTTATTTCTTGCTGTATGATCAGCAATCCCTATGGATGTTTGAGTTAGTAAAGGGAAGGTATTTTTTTCTTCAATATAAGTAAGGGGAAGGTTCGCTCCAAAAATAAAATTCTCATGATGAAATTCGTGTGCAAGAGTTTCTTTAATCGCTTTGATATCGATAACTGCTCCTGGTTGGATAAGGTTGAGGCGGCCAAGTGTTAATATTTCCGTCCCTCCGCCATAATACATAGGATATTTATTTTCTTTAATTAATCTAGAAAATTGTTCCACAGCCTCTTCAATGGTCATCGGTTTATAGTATTCGATATTGGCAGCAAGCATCTATTTTTCACCCCGCTTGATTTTCCATAATAATTCAGGAATGAGGGGCAAATAGTTGATGTTGACGGATAATGCGGTCGAAAGGCTATTGGCTAGGGCAGCAGGCATCCCGATTAAACCATGCTCCCCAACTCCTCTTCCTCCATAAGGAGCGTCCAATTCTGGTGTTTCAATAAAAGCAACTTCGTACTTGGGATGTTCACCAAAACGAATTGGTCGGTATGTTCGTAATTGTGGGTTTAGAACCCTCCCGTGAGAGTCAAACCAAAACGATTCTCTGGCAGCGAATGATAGTCCCATACTCATCGCACCCTTTACTTGACCTACAGCTGTTTTTTCGTTTAACACCTTTCCAATATCAATGACCGCTATTGCTTTCAAAATCTTATACCTAAAGGTTTTTAAATCTAGTTCGATTTCTACACCCTCAGCTCCTACAGTCCACTCAGGGCCTGGTCTACCTGCCCCGGTTTCTTTGTCTAGATAAGTCATTCCTCTTATCACAAAGTGACCTCTCCCAATAATCTGACCCCCGATTGTATTGCCATTAGGAAAGGTATATCCATAAGCAATCTCTTTAATAGGAATACTCATTTTAGGCTCATCTCGTACATACACTTTTCCATAACCGACTTCTAAATCATCTTCCCGTGCCCTTAAAATGAATGATGCTATATTTTTTAATTGACTTATAATATCCTCTGCAGCTGCTAATACCGCTCTTCCAGCCATATAAGTTCCTCGACTAGCAACTGTTTTCCAATGTTCCGGCGTATTTAATGTATCGACTTCGAACTGTACATGGATATCATTAACATCCATCTTTAATTTTTCTGCTAAAATTTGTGCAAGTATTGTTTTTGTGGCTGTTCCGATTTCGATTACACCTGAAATAAGGTTAATACTTCCATCGGGATTAAAAATTAATACTACTGCAGAACTTGCATTGGGATCAATCGTGGAAGTCTTCCAAATGCAACTAATTCCTTTTGCACGTACACGATGATTTCCAAGATCCTTAATCGGCCCTTCTTGCCAATTTATTAATTCTTTTAATTTGCTAATGCATTTTGGCAGATTCCCAACGGTACTAGAATTTAACAGTACTTGGGTAGGGGTGGTGTGACCTGGCAAAATGGCATTCTTATTCCTTAATTCAAGTGGGTCAATATTTAATTTTTTCGCGAGAACATCCATGGCTCGTTCAAAGGCAAAATGAACCTCTGAATGGCTAAACCCTCTAAAGGGAGCAGCGTACGGATGGTTAGTGTACATGCATAAGGAATCACACCAAATATTCTCAATATGATAAGGACCTGTACAATCGACAGCTCCCGCACGACTTAAATCAATTGATTTATCTGAGTATGCACCGCCATCCCAAAGGTAAGTAAGTTCAGCAACCTTTAGAATTCCGTCTTTTGTACTTCCGAGCTTTACCTTCGCCTCTAACCCAATATGTACCGGCGAAGTCAGCATATCTTCTTCACGTGTATTGACGATTTTAACTAACCGACCGTTTACTTCCTTGGTGGCGATATACGCCAAAATCTCCAGCTGAGTCGATGCTTTGCCTCCATATGCTCCACCGACTAATGGCGTATTTACTCTAATTTGACCATTGGTAATGCCAAAATACTGACCAATCAATTTTTTTATCATAAATGGCGCTTGTGAGGAAGACGTGATTTCGATCATACCATTTGGATGGATTTGCGCAAATGAACTTCTAGTTTCCATTGCTGCATGGTCGGATGGTCGAAAGGCAAAATGTTCTTCTACCATGACTTCACTTTCAGTCCAACCTTTTTTCCAATCACCTTTTCGAATTTTTGTTCGAGTCGCAATATTGGTTCCGGGTTCGGGATAAACTTGTTGGATTTTCTTATACTTGTCTAGATTAGGGTGAAGAAGGGGGGCATCCGACCTTAGGGCTTCGGAAGGTGAATTAACAACAGGAAGTAATTCATATTGAACCATAACAGCTTGTGTGCCTTGCTCTGCTATATATGGAGTATCTGCTACCACAATCGCGACGACCTCTCCTTGAAACCGAACGCGTTCCGTTGCGATAGGTGGACGATCTCGTAGCTCCTCCCCTGTAAGAGGATATTTTTCACCGGTAATAACTGCCCGAACACCTGGGATTTTTTGCGCTGCGATTTTATCGACACTTTTTATGAGGGCGTGTGCATAAGGGCTTGTGACTAATCGTGCATGCAGCATTTCGGTGAACTGAAAATCAGCTGTATATTTGGCACGACCGGTGACTTTTTCATGGGAATCTTTTCGGGGAATTCCTTTCCCGATAATATGCATAGGTACTTAATCCTCCTTTCTAAGGTTAGTGAAAATATAGGAAACATGATAATGGTATCCTTAGTTAATTGATTAATCGTTTAATTTTATGAGTCTATGACGAAAAAAATGCAGGTAGTTTAGGATAAGAGGAGGATGCTCAACTTTTATTTTTACATCTGTATTATGTAATAACAGGTGATGCGACCGCTTCTTAAATGTATGTATAAACGCCCGGATAGGTTAATGAAAAAAAGGAAACCCGTGTGGAGGGTTCCCTAATTATTTTAGAACTCTTAGAGCTTCTGCAATTTTTTGGGCAAAAACTAATGGAGGTTCCACCGATTGGAAGTGAATATATAGAATGTTTGGTTCTGCAAACAACCAGTGATTATGAATGGCACCAATATGAATACCATGTCTAACTAAAATTTTTGTAAATGGTAGAATCTCTTCAGCAAGAATAACACTCTCGCCCCGATTAAGTGTATTACCATAGGAATCCATTGCTTCGAACATGATTTCCGAACCAAGCTCACCGCGAATCGGTCTCCCTTGAATGGTAACATTTAGATGACGATCTAGTTCAACCGAACAAACTCCAGACTTTACTTTTGGTTTACCGTTTAGAATTTCAGCAAATTGATAACAAATGGATTGAAAGTTTTGCATAATAAGCATCCTCTTTTTTTAATACAAAATATGGCTATTTTAGGCAGTATGTGCCTTATTTTTTTATTTTTGTAAATGTGGTATTATATAAGAATAATACCTTCACAAACTAGGAAATTCATATTAGGAGGGCCAAAGATGAGATACGATATACAAGATATAAAAGTGAGCAAAAAAATGAAAATCGTCTTTTCATTTTTAGCGATTTTAGGGCTAGCCTATAGCATTTATGTTTTCACTCATGTTGCAGAAGTTAGCGGGGTTGTGACAGAACAACAGGTGGTTGTAAATAAAGAGACGAATGAAGCAAAAGTTATTTTTAAAGTAAATAATAAAGACTTTGTTTATAAAGATAAGGTAACGGATCTAATCGAAAATGAGTCTTTTACCGAATATAAGTTGGCAAGTGTGAATTTTAATATCGGTGATACTATTAAGGTACATTACAAAGATGCTTATAACGATCAAAAGCCAACCTACACAAGTGGAGAGATGCAATTTAAAATCACGGCTAAGTCTGAAGTACCTTTTGATCTGATTGAAGAACAGGCGATGGACTTAGTGGAGGAATATATCTTTTTAAGTTTGGAAAAGGATATAAATAATTTGGAAAAATTAATTCACCCAGACACAGATAAGGATATTTCTTATTCAGGGACCCCTGAAAATTTAGATAGTAATGATATTGAACTAAATCTCATTAACCCGAAGTTTAAACTAATGGAAGATACTTATGAATTATCTGTTAGGGAAAACCTTTCTACAACTGAAGAGATAATCCAAAAAAATCGAAGTGTGTTTACTTTTAAATTTGACGGTGAAGAATTAAAGATATTATCGGTCGAAACAGAGCAGGTATAATAAATGGAATAAATTGACAGATAACTAAAAAGCGGTCACCAAGGTCATGTCTTGGTGACCGTTTTTGGTTAATAGGAAATTGTGGGTGCAAAGATCGAGTGTTGTCTCCCGATTTGACACCATAGATCCAAAATGAATCGAGCTAGATCTATGCTTTACGAAACAACCGCAGCTTTTTTTGTAGCCTTTAAGAGCTTATCAGCAATTTGTAGCATTAATCGAATTCCCTTTTGACCATACCCGAATTGATTTAGAGTTCCGATGATATAAGCATCGGTAGCAGGATGGTAAAACATAAACGAACCAGTGGATCCAGCATTTCCCCAAGAGTTAAATTTGGCAGGCATTAAGACCGGAACCGTTTTGATGTTCATTAAACCATAGCCATAATCAATTCCTAAAAAGAACTTACCCCAGTCTCCCTTCATCGTCTCAATTGTTTCTTTCTGTAGTACTCGACCATTGACTAATGCTTTCATAAATTTTAATAAGTCAGCAGTAGTTGATACAACACCACCACCCGCGTACAAGATACTCAAACTCTGGTTATTTGTAATATCTGTATCACGCATATATAACTTTGCCACTTCATATGGGCTGTGTTCTATTGGTTTAGTCCGTGAGAAATGCGAGTGTTTCATATCCAGTGGTTCAAAGATATTTTTTCTAAGAACTTCATGTAAAGGTAGCCCTGTCATTTTCTCAATAATAAACCCTAATAAATGGTATCCCGTATCAGAATAATGAAATCCTTCTCCTGGAGGGAAATGGTTTTTCATATTCTCCTTTGCCCACTCAATCACTGTCCTAGGAGTCCATGTCCGATTTGGCTCATCAACGAGGAGATCAGGCATTGCTTTTCCCTTTAACGGCTTATCTTCGACGAAATCATTTAACCCTGAAGTGTTATTTAATAAATGTTTGATTTTAATCTCGTTTGAATAATCCTTCTCTTTGAAAATATGGAGGTTTTTTAGTAAATCTTCATCTAAAAAACGAGAAATTTTATCCTCATATGAACAGTAGCCTTGCTCAACCAGTTGTCCAAATAGAACCGAAGTAAACAGTTTACTTATACTGGCGATGTAAAAAGGCTGTTCGGCATGAATGGATTCTTCCCCGGTAGAAATACAGACATCAATACCGTGCTTCTCTGAATGGACTCGTAATAATGCATTGTGAATCTTTGCATCTTTTTCCACTTTTGTTTTAAAAAATTGTTCAATTTCCATTTGTACCTTTGTCATTTCCTCATCTCCCTTATTATCCCTTTATTCTTTTTCGTTTTGCCGTAAACGAGCTGAAGATATTACATCTTGGCCCGCGCTTTCTAACACCTTAATGATGGTTTCTTCATCAAAATGCTCCGGTAGCATGCCATTTACATCCATGATGGAAAGCCCAAGTTGAAAAACTTGCATTTTAAACAAAATTTCTCCCAGTTCCTCGTTAGTAAAGCCGCTAAGTGTGGATGATTGTTTCATCTGATCCATAATGTTCGTGCGCGAAGGATTCACCTTTTTTAAGTAGCGGCTACTGTTAAAAATAAGGTCTTTAAACAGGACGCTGTACTCCCTAGCAAATTTAATACCCGAAATGCCAATATTTAGAAATTGATTTGTACTGTATTGTGTCATTAACATTTGTTGGGCAATATCGTGGACCTTTGCTAAAACTTCCTGTTTCAACTCCTCAACTTCAGTAAAATTCACATAAATAGGGGCAATCGAGCTTCCCAATTTATCCGCTACCTTTCTGACGGTAATACTGTCTAACCCTTCAGTCTTTGCAATCTCAAATGCTGTATTAATAATGGCTTCCTTGGTGAACTTTGTCTTTGGTGGCATGAGTATGACTCCTAATAGTTATTGGATAACATATGTTATATATCGTATGTTATATTACATTTTCTAATATGTAAATAGATTTTCCTTAAAGAGTAAAAATTTTCCTAATACCGAATGGAATTTTTATATTGAATATTTTGAATAATTTTTCCATTTGTATGCGTCTTATTAATAGGAATAAGGAGAGGGGGAAGTTTGTGTTACGATTCATTTTGCAAAACTGGCTGAGAAATAAGAAACGAGTGCTACCGATGCTAATCGGGGCAATTATCATTAGTTCTGGATTAGGATACATATCTGGGGTGCAAGAAACGAGCCGGGGTACGATTGAATATCTTTTACAAAAGAAATGGAAGTCCTCTTATGATATTGTTGTACGGCCACCAGATTCAAGAAGTATCACGGAAGATTATCAGCTACTGGAACCGAACTATTTAAGTGGGATTTCAGGAGGAATCAGCCTTGAACAGCTCAATAAAATTAAAAATATCAAGGATGTAGCGATTGCTGCCCCCATTGCCGTAATCGGAAATACATCAGCTATTGTCACTTTCGATACAATTGATCGGAGAACCATGGAGCCGGGGGTTTATAGGATTACCTTTAAGACAATGTCTGATAACGGATTTCGCGAGGAAGAACGGGATTCTTTTACCGGTTACTTTACTTCGAAAGAATGGACCCCGGCTAAGGGGGATGTACCGGAAGCATATTTTCCATACGGATTAGTCGGTTGGCCAGGGTTTTTATTTTCTCAGACCAATCAGTTAATCGTCGGAGTTGATCCCGTTGAGGAATCGAAGCTGGTTGGTCTTGATCAGTCGATTGTCAAAATGGGTTTTAGCCGCTACTTTAGAGATGAAGACGGAGTGACGGAAAGTAAAGGGGTACATAGCAGCGGCAAACCTTTTAGCATGTCTCATATTCCGCTGCTGGTCAGTAAGGAACCTTTTGTGAAAGAAACCTATGATTTTACGATTGAGAGATTGGATCTGCCTTTTTCCGATCAAGAGACTGCCAAGAAAACGATGGATACGGTTTTAGAAAAAGGTGGTGAAAAATATTTAAAGACAATTGAAACCAAGCCATTTAAACATTACAGCTATGATTCAGAGCTAGGGCATCGAATTTTTCTTGGTAAACTGACAGGGATTGATCCTGTGACACAAGAGACGTTTAACCATCCAAAATACGATGCAGACTTTTCTTGGATGATCTCAACAAAGGCTTCACCTTTAGTATATAAAGAAATTCAAAGTCCATTTAAAGAAAAATGGCAATATGCTTTTGAAGTTCAGCCTCAGAAAATCTACAAAGGTGAAAACGAAAAGTACGCTTACCGTGCATTAGACTATTATGCGGAAGACTGGTTAGACGCTCCAAAGATGGAGCCTTATTATATCGGCGTCTATGATCCTTCGAAACTGGCTTTAACGATGGATCCGTTAACCGATGTCCCGATGGAAACATACCGCCCGGCCACTGCTAGTCTTGTGTTAGATAAGGACGGGAACCCGGTAAATCCTCCAACTACGATTCAAAATGAAGGCTCAGCCTATAGTCTTCTAACAAGTCCACCTGTATTATTGACGACGATTGAAGCGGCCGAGAATATTATGGGGGATAGGCCAATTAGTGCGATTCGGGTCAAGGTGGCTGGGGTAGAAAACTTCAGTGAGTCTAGTCAAGCAACCCTTGAAAAAGTCGCCAATGAGATTGAAACGCAAACAGGACTCATCACTGACATTACTTTAGGTTCTTCCCCACAAGCCACTCTCAGTTACGTTCCCGCAGCGGGTAAGAAGGAGGCAATGGGGTGGATAGAGCAGCCCTGGGTCCATCTTGGCGCATCGTTCGGGATTTACAAGGAATCCAAAATGGGGTCTAGTGCCTTAATGTTTATCATCATGCTCGTAGCAATTATCTATGTTATCTCAACGAATATTGTTTCCTTTTTAGCTCGAAAGAAGGAATTGGCCTTGCTGCTAGCCATTGGCTGGAGGAGTAGTAATCTCGTCAAAATGGTTTTTTACGAAGCTTTCATTCTCGGGTTATTTGTCGCTCTATCCTCCTTGGCGATGAGCTTTGTTGCCTATTATCAAAGTGATGATAATGTGCCATTGTCCGTGATGAAATTTTCGCTCATCGGACTGATTGGCTTTGTGATTTATGTAGTGGGGGCCATCATTCCGGCCATTATTGTTAGACGAATTCAACCGAAAGAAGCGATGAGTTCAGGTGAAGTCTCGCTGAATTCACGCCGATTAACAAAGGTGTATGGAATTGTCTCGATGGCAATTGGCCATTTTTTCGGAAAGTGGAAGAGAAATGCCTTATCCGTTATGGCTATTCTGTTGCCGACAGCCCTACTAATGTTTTTCATTTTCATTTCGTTCCGGTTAAAAGGGGTGCTTTATACCACTTGGTTAGGAGAATTTGTCGCCATGGAGATTGGCGTTTCCTATTATATTATCCTGGGTGTCTGCCTGTTGATTGCGATTTTAACAACGTATGAAATTATGTGGCAAAACGTCTCGGAAAGGAGTGCTGAGCTTTCCGTCTTAAAAGCGTTGGGATGGAGCAATAAATCCGTCCAATCGCTCGTTCTCCTGGAAGGGTTGATTACAGGTGTTTTAGCAGGCTTATTTGGTTATCTTGCCGCATTGGGCCTGATTAGTTTAATTTATCAGCAACTGCCCTTTAAGGAAATTTGGATACTAGTAGTGGTTGTGGTACCAGTGATTGTCGGATTAGTAGGTGCGTTAATTCCAGCCCGTATCGCAGTAAAAATTAGTCCGGTCCAAGGGATGAATCAATCGATTGCCACACATAAAGAGTCAAAGATTAGTAGAAACGTTTCGCTTTGAGAAAATCGGTGACAGGCACTGTAATGGGTGGTGCCTGTCACTTTTTTTGTGATTTTGTGTAGATAATCGGTGATTTTTGACTTGAAATCAAAAGGTGAATGGCAACAAGTTGTCGAAATGTATATAAATGAATTATACGAGGAGTTGGATGGATGGCATCAGTTGAGTTGAACGATAAAACAATGGCGTTTTTATCTAAATACAAGTTATTTGAAAATGATGAAATTCAGCAGGTTCAGTTGCAGCACCGATTTGATTTAGTGGAAGCATTCGGGCTGAGAAAAGGAATGAGGATATTGGAAATTGGCTGTGGCCAGGGGGATACAACCGTTGCTTTAGCAGATGCAGTGGGAGAAAGCGGAAAAGTTGTCGCCATTGATATTGCTAACCGGGATTATGGTGCACCGTTGACGTTAGGAGAGGCAACAGATCGGATAAAGGCGTCTGCTTTGGGAGATCGGATTACCTTCCATTTTGAAACCGATTTTGCAACTTTTGAATTTGACGAAGTTTTTGATGTTGTTGTGTTATCTCATAGTTCCTGGTATTTCAAGCACCCTGAAGATTTGCTTGGTTATTTTATTAAATTGCGAGGAAGGGCAAAGAGTATATGTTTTGCTGAATGGGATTTGGATTTTACAGACATAAACCAACGGGCTCATTTTTGTGCCGTTTCTATTTTGGCCTTACACTCCAACTTCGTTGATAGTGGCGGGAATGTCCAAAACTTGTTTCATAAAAGGCAAATTCAGGAGTTGCTTGAAAAGGCAGATTTTCAAATTGAAAAACAAATGATAATCAATGCTACTTATTTACCGGATGGTAGGTGGGAAAAAAATTATGCGAATAATATTCGTGAAGAATTCACAAATGTTCCCCGAATGATTCAAACATTGGTCACTAGCTATTACGAACTGATGAATGAAGCAAATGTAAATGAAAAATCTTTAAATAGCTTTTTGCTTTGCGCAAATTAATTATTTTTTGTGAAACAAACCGGACATAGAATCCGTTATTTGGTTAAAAACTGCCTTATATTAAGTTTTGGAGGACACTGGTTCCGTTATTTGCTCAGTTCGGGTCTAAAATCCCCCTATTTCGATCAAATAACGGATCGTGTGTCCGCCAGCACCTTGAAAATGGCCATTTTAGGCAAAATAGCGGAACTGATGTCCTCATAGGCCAGATCCAAAGCCATCTATTTCAATTCAAAGGTAGAACCATCAATAACCCTAACATCCTTCCGTTCCTTGATTTCCTCCATTAGCTGAAATAGGGCCTCATCTTTTCTCTTTGCCTCAATCATGCAGTCAATTTGCGGCACGCTTCCTTTAATTGCATTGAGGAATTTGAAAAACATCTCAACCTCGATAAAGTCTGAATGATGCCTAAACTCTTTAGTGCTTTTTGGACTGGAAATATGCATTTTTATCGGGAGTGGCGACTGGCTCCAGGTATGCACCACTCTCTCCCAATGGACTTCCCAATTGTCATTTTGATGATGGGCAAGATGGTGATGATAATCAAACACGAGTGGGATGTCTAGTTTTTCACATAAATAAAGCGTGTCTTCCACTGTAAAAGAAGTGTCGTCATTTTCTAACATAATCATCTTTTGGATGGAGGATGGAACATTCATCCAACTTTCGATAAATTGTTCAAGTGAGCTTTCGGTATCGTTATATTTGCCGCCAACATGCATTACACATCGATGTGTCGGATTAATTCCCATTGTCTTTAATAAACGATAGTGTAATTTTAAAGTATTGATTGAGTTCTTCAAAATATGTGCTTGCGACGAATTAATCAAGACAAAGTGATCGGGATGGAAATCGACTCTGATTTGGTGTTTCCTAATGAAGTCCCCAATTTCCCGCAGTTGCGGCTTAAGCGGTTTGTGATATTCCCAATCAAGAAGTTCATCATGATTGGCCAAAGGAATAAGCCTAGAGGTCAGCCGATAAAAACGAATCTCTGAAGCTACGCTATGTTTTAAAATTCGTAGGGTATTATGTAAGTTTGTTTGCGCAATTTTTTCCAATTTTCGAATGGCCGATTCCCGGTTGGCGATTTTCTGAAATTGGGCAAATGTCATCGTTTTGGATGGGGAAGCGTTTTGGAGTTCCATACTCATGGCAACAAAACCAAGGCGAACAATCGTCATCTAATCCAACCCTTTTTTAACGTTAGGATAAACGCCAAACCTTGACATTATTCAAATACGGGAATCAAACCAAAATAAAAACCCTATGCTTGTCATTTTTTCATTCCCCATCAAATCATATTCCCCCGCATCCGTACATAAAATGGACAAGGGAGCGGTGATGTAGGGGGGAATGTGTGTTGGCGCTAGAAAATTTGCACTTAAAGGATCAGTCAGGTTGATGAAAAAGCGGTTTCTTTTAACCTATGCGAGTTTATTAATCGGGGCTCTGTTGCAGGGCTTGGCGATGAGCTTGTTTTTGTTTCCGCATGCCATTCCCTCAGGTGGGGCTGCAGGGATTGCGCTCCTGATAAATCACTGGTTTGAATTCCCACTCGGTTTCTCCCTTTGGCTTGCTAATGTTGTATTTTTAGTCTTTGCGCTTAAATACTTTGGTTATACATGGACTATTAAGACAGTCCTTGCGGTTGCGACGACATCGCTTACGGTTAGCTTTTTTACCTCATCCATCATGATTCCGCATTCACATATCTTAATTGATATTTTGGCTGGAAGTATCATTTTTGGGATTGGAGTGGGGCTCTTGATAAGGGCGGGGGCTTCAAGCGGTGGGATGGTCATACCTGCCCTAATGATTGCTACTTATAAAAGGTGGAGTCCTGGGAAAGTGATGATGGGAATTAACTTTTGTATCTTCCTGTTAACTTCACTTGTGATTGATTATAAAATTGTCATCTACGCGATTATTTGTCAGTTAATCTCAACCAATATTATCGATTTCATTTATGTAGTAAATTTTCGAAGAGTTTATTATAACCTCTTGACGCCACAGTCGCGAAAACGTTAAGAAGACCCTTATCAAAGGATCTTCTTTTCTTTTAAATAGGCTAAGATTTCCGTAACCGCATTTTCGACAGTTGTTTTATGGGTTTCGATAACGATCTCTGGTCGAATTGGTTTTTCGTATGGGGAACTGATTCCAGTAAAGTCAGCGATTTCCCCTTTACGTGCTTTTTTATAGAGACCTTTTGGGTCGCGAACCTCGCAAACGTCAATCGGGCATTTTACATAAATTTCAATAAATTCGTCTGCGGCAAACAAATTTCGAACTAACTCTCGGTCCTCGCGAAAGGGCGAAATAAATGCAGTTGAGATGATTTGACCGCTGTCGACAAAGAGTTTTGCGACTTCACCGATACGGCGAATATTTTCTTTTCGGTCCTCGGGGCGGAAACTTAAGTCCTTATTTAAACCGTGTCGGATATTGTCTCCGTCCAGTACATAGCTACGGCACCTATTCGAAAATAGCGTAAAGTCAACTGCATTGGCCAATGTCGATTTCCCTGAGCCGGATAAGCCGGTAAACCAGAGGACACAGCCTTTATGGCCACTTGCAACAAATCGGTGTTCCTTTGTTACAGTAGTCTGATGCCAGGTCAGGTTATTACTTTTTTCCATTTTTTACACCCCTTAGTTATTGGAGTATACTTCTTTCATACCTTCTATTAAAATCTCCACCACTTCCGGACGGCTGAATTCCTTTGGTGGCTGTTCGCCATTTTTTAACATCCCACGAACCTTGGTGCCTGATAGAATCACATGGTGCTCCTGATCATGTGGGCAAGTTTTTTCAGAGGCCATGTTTTCACACTTACGACAATAGAAACTGTGCTCGAAAAAAAGCGGCTTAATGCCAAGTTCTGATTCGGTAAAGTTGCTGAAGATTTTTTGTGCATCATAGGTGCCATAATAATTTCCTACGCCGGCATGGTCTCGGCCAACAATAAAATGGGTGCAACCGAAGTTCTTTCGCACCAATGCATGAAAAATGGCTTCCCGTGGTCCCGCATAGCGCATGGCAGCAGGGAATACCGATAGAAATACTCGGTCTTTGGGGTAATAATTTTCCAGTAATACTTGATAGCTTTTCATCCGAATTTCGCTTGGAATATCGTCGGACTTTGTTTCGCCAACTAATGGATTTAAAAATAGACCATCAACGGTTTCTAGTGCCGTTTTTTGAATATATTCATGGGCGCGATGAACAGGATTTCGAGTTTGAAATCCTACCACTGTGCTCCAACCTAACTCCTTAAATTTTCTTCTTGTTTGTAGAGGATCCAAATAGTACGAATCGAATTTATGCTTCTTTGGCTTTTTCACTAAGGTTATCGGTCCGGCGACATAGTGTCTCGGACGTTCGAACAGTTTGTTGACGCCTGGGTGGTTTAGGTCTGTGGTTTTAAATACATGTAATGATTCGATGTTTTTATCAGGTGTATAAATTTCGCGGATTTCCATGATGCCATAAACAGTCCCTTGCAGAATCAGATTGACTGTTTCTCCAATTCTTAATTGCTTTGCATTTTTATCATCAACGGCCAAAGTAATGGGTAATGACCAAGGGAGGCCGTTTGTTAGACGCATGTTTTTGACGACAGAATCGTAATCTGCTTTTGTCATAAAGCCCTCGAGTGGACTATAGGCTCCGTTTGCAATCAGCTCCAAGTCACTTAAGGCCATCTTGTCGAGTTCGATATGATTTAGTAAAAAATTGATGGGATGATTGAGTTTAATTCGATTGATTATTTTCCCACCATGTGGAACACTTTCACTCATTATATTTTCACTCCAAGCTTATTAATTTTCCGAAAGGTGGAGACCGCATTCAGATTTCGTATGACCTGCCCAGCGACCAGCCCGTTGATCGTCTTCACTAGAAACTGGGAGTGTACACGGAGCACAGCCAATACTTGGATAAAGTTGATCATGTAGTGGATTATAGGGTAGTTGATTTAAATGGATATATGTCATGATGTCTTCCCAAGTCCAATGAATCAGCGGACAAATTTTTATTTTTTGAAATTTAGCATCGCGGTTAATGTATTGAACCTGGCTTCTGCTTGGTGATTGCTCACGGCGTAGACCGGAAATCCACGCGGTTACAGCATTTAACGTTTCCTTAAGCGGAACAACCTTGCGCATATGGCAGCATAGATTCGGATTGTGTTTCCATAATTCCTCCCCATACCATTTCGCCTGCTCTTCTATGGAGGATTTCGGTTTTACCAACTCTATATGCAAGTTTGGATAACGCTCCTTCACTTTTTCGATTAATTCATAGGTTTCGGGAAAATGTAGGCCTGTATCAAGAAAGACTATTCTTGCATTCTTTTTAACCTTATGGATTAAGTCAATTAATACGATTCCCTCTGCGCCAAAGCTACAGGCATAAACAATCTCGTCATCAGCATATTCACGATAAGCCCATTTTAATATATCCAAATAGTCAGGGGAACGTTTCAAGAGCGCTTGAACCGATTGATCATCCCAATTTTGGTAGGTTAAAATTTGATCCATTTCTAAACCTCCTTCTCCCTAAAAGTCAAACTGCAAAATGATGCACTGGTTGTTGTCGACTGCTAACTTATTCATCTGGTTGATATCTCCATATTGGTGATAAGATACAATGGCTCGTATCCAAGACCCATGGCCGAAAACAAGTAGATTTCGGTACGATTTGTATTTTTCTAAAAAAGTCGTGATTCGCTTTTCTAGGTCATTAAGACTCTCACCTAATACGAGGTCCTTCGGAGAGTTTAGCCATCTCTCACCGTGTTGGACTATTAACTCTGATTTTGGAAGTCCTTCGAAAGGACCAAAATCCAATTCATCTAATAAGCTTTCCGTTTCCGCGGTTTTGCCGTAGAGAAATGCAGTTTGATGGGTTCTCTTTAGCCTGCTTGCTAGAATGATGTCAAAGGGGGCAAGAGTTTTTAATGTACGTTGGTTTTGAGAAATACCTTTTTGGAAAATTTCCGTCACAGGAGCGATGGAGATATCCTTCCGTCCTTGGAGCCAGGTTTTTTTATTCCAATCTGTAGGGAGATGACGAATTAATGTTATTTGCATGAATTATCCCTCCAGAAAAAAGGTTTCACTTCGCAACCCTAGCCGTTGTGTTTCTAACACTAGTACATCGTTTAATCGAACATTTCCAAGGTTGACATTTGGGCCGATTTCATTAATAAAGTACATTTGATGCTTAGCAGTCGGTGCCTCAAAGATGATATTCCGGCTGTCGATGTCATCTAGAATTTCACGAATTAGCCCTTGTTTAATTTGACCGCTTTTTTCATAAATGCCAGATGTGGCCGAATCTCTTCCTTCGGTTATGACATACTGACTGCCCGCTTGCAGTAATAGTTGTATTTCTTTCTTCCACTCCGAAATCGCCATATCTTTCCCAGCATCTTTAGAGCCAACTTCGGCAATTACATTAAAATCCTTTTTAATTTCATTGATGAGCTGAAGCCTCTCCTCTAGAGGTATATCTAACGTTCCATTAGAAATCTCAACCCATTCAATGCCAAGCTCATGCAAGGCTGATAAATACTCAGGAACCTTTTTTTGGTAAAAGCATTTTTCAAAAAAAGTTCCGCCACAATAAGGTTTAATCTGATGTTCTTTATAGAGAGCAATTTTCTCGCGTAATTTTGGGGTAACATAGGCTGAACCGATGCCAATTTTCGCGATATCAATCATGTGATCGTAATCCTCTAAAATACTTCGCAATTCGCCCAACGGAGTTCCAAAATCAATTACTGAGGTTAAGCCATAAGTGCGATGCCCGGAGGTTCGTTTTGGCACATTTAAAAAATCCATAGGGAAAGCGCCTCCTCTATTTTTCTAGGATAGACTATTCAATAACTGGGTAAATGTGTAAATAATGGGCGTTTTCTCTAGAAATTAGGCATTTGCCCGTTTGAATAAACCATCTGACTAAATCAAACAATAGATAGAGAATTATTTTTGTAAACAGGGGGTGTAGAACATTTGGCGAAGAAAAAAAACGGTGGGATGACGATTCTGGCCATCGGTTCCATTCCGCTTATTCTAGTTCTAGGGAACTCGATGCTCATTCCGATTCTCCCAAAGATGAAAACCGAGCTAGACATTTCTCAATTTCAAGTTAGTTTAATTATATCGGCTTTTTCGATTGCGGCTGCGATATCAATTCCGGTGCTTGGCTATTTATCTGACCGTTTTTCGCGGAAGGCAATTATTATTCCTGCTCTGATTTTATACGGAACGGGCGGGCTTCTCGCAGGAGCGGCAGCTGCTTGGTTTTCCAGTCCTTATACCTGGATTATGGCAGGGCGAATTATGCAAGGAATCGGTGCAGCCGGAACTGCACCTATTGCCATGGCTTTAACGGGGGATTTATTTAAAGGTGGCGAGCAAAGCCGGGTATTGGGGCTAGTGGAGGCATCAAATGGTTTTGGTAAGGTTATTAGTCCAATAATTGGATCGCTTTTGGCGTTATTGTTCTGGTATGCGGCCTTTTTCGCATTCCCATTATTTTGCATAATTTCTGTCCTATTGACGATATTTTTCATCAAAGAAAAGAAGGCTAAGAAAGAACCTCCACCAGTTGGAAAATATGTGAAAGGCTTAGCCTCTGTGTTTAAAACCGAGGGGCGATGGCTATTTGCCGCCTATTTAACAGGCGCTACTTGTTTGTTTACACTTTTTGGTATTCTATTTTATATCTCTGATATCTTAGAGAAGGACCATAACATTGATGGTGTACTAAAGGGAGCCATTTTGGCCATCCCGCTTTTATTTATGACGACAACGTCCTATATTACCGGAGCTAAAATTGGTAAAAAAATGCGCTTGATGAAAAAGTTAATTGTCATTGGGCTTCTTTTAATGACCATTTCATTTGCAACACTGATTTATTTTAAAAGTTTGATTCCGTTTTTTGCCATTTTAGTTATTAGCAGTATTGGAACCGGTCTAACACTTCCCTGCATCAATAGCTTTATTACCGGTTCAGTTCCAACCGATCGGCGCGGTTTTGTCACTTCATTGTATGGATCCGTCCGCTTCTTAGGAGTGGCGATTGGGCCACCGATATTTAGTAAGCTAATGGAATGGTCGCGAACAGGTATGTTTTTAACAACCGCGAGCCTTTGTTTACTTGCCTGTATTCTTTGCTTAATTTTAATCCATGTGGCTAAAAAAGAATCATCCAAAGAAAGCGACTCACTGTTTGATAAATTGCAGTTTACTTAGGATAGGAGAGGTTGCCATGCAAATTTATTTTTCCCCTGAGGTGCTAACTCAGCATTTCCAGGTATTAAATGTTGTTGATCAAAAAAATAAAGCTGTCGGAAATGTAGCTGTATTGTTTGACGAAAAAAAACTATATATATACGGAATATTAGAGGAAGAAGGGGTAGGGGAAGATTTTAAGGATTTGCTAACACCTTACTTGAAGGGATTGGCCAAAGCAAAGGAAGGTGTCGATATTTTTACTTGTATATATGTTGGTTGTAAAAAAATAAAACTTGATAAGGACGAGGAAGAATAACACAATTCCACAAATGCCCATAACAAGCTTCAAATGTAATTCATAAAGTGATTCTAGGAGTTTATCACGGCGAGTTATTTGACTAGTTAGAGGTGGCATGATGAGTATTGGTATGATGGTAATGGGGCTTTTTATTGGTTTTTTGGTAGGTCTTACGGGTGTTGGTGGAGCAGCGTTATTAACACCCGTTTTAGTTTTGTTAGGAATAAACCCAGCTTTAGCGGTAGGGACAGATTTAGCCTATAATTCAATAACAAAATTTTTTGGATCCGTCCAGCATTGGCGACAAAAGACGATTAACTTCAAATTAATGAAATACCTAGCATTAGGTAGTATTCCAAGTGCAATCGTAGCCGTTACGCTGCTACATTTATTTGAGGCATTTTTTGATAACCAAGAGCAAATCATCAAACATGCTCTCGGATATGTGCTAATCCTTGTTGCTATAACGACATTGTTCAAGACATTTATGAAAGAAAAGTTCGAGTGGAATTCGTTGCAGCTAAAGTCTTTGGAAGAAAAAAGGGGTTTAACGATCGGAATTGGTGTCTTCCTTGGTTTTATCGTTGGATTAACCTCCATTGGCTCTGGTTCGTTGTTCGCGGTGGCGATGCTTTACTTATATCGATTACGCCCATCCGAGTTGGTAGGCACGGACCTCGCCCACGCCTTTTTGTTGGTAACAGTTGCGGGACTGATGCACGCAGGGATCGGCAATGTTGATTATATGTTAATGTTAAATCTTTTGATCGGTTCAATACCAGGTGTACTTATGGGCAGCACATTGTCGTCTAAATTTCCCGCAAAACCTCTACGGGCAATCGTTGCGGTTATGATTTTAATCAGCGGTTTTAAATTGATATAACTGCTTTGTGAAGAGGAAGGGAAAGTGGGACCTTCCTCACTTTGCAAGGTGATATTACAAAAAATAACGATTTTCGACATATTTCCCGGAAAATATCTTGACCCTCTTGCTAAAAACGTGTAATATAAAGAGGTCAAACGGCTACCAATTTATTTGCGGGTGTAGTTTAGTGGTAAAACCTCAGCCTTCCAAGCTGATGTTGTGGGTTCGATTCCCATCACCCGCTCCATACATACTTGTGAACCAACGCAGTGTTTTATTTCTTAGGGAAATAAAGCGCTGCGTTTTTTATTATTATTATCGTAGGACCAAAGCACTGTTTTTGGTGAAATGTTACAAATTGTTCAATACTTTCCTTCGATATGAAAAGGAGATTGTCTTTTTACATCGAATGTATTAGAGATTTTACTTTTGAGGAGGTTAATGATGAAGAAACTGGTTATAATTTTAGGTGGTTTTGTGATGGCTTTTGGGTTGATGTTTGTATCTGCTGGAAATTCGGTATTGGCTCATGAAGGTGATGATTGTGGTTGCCCAAATGTAGAAATGATTGTCGGAGCAGAGAAAAACAAAATGGTTGCTGAACTATTAAAAAGTAATGGATTTAAGGACTTTAAAAAGTCTTTAATGGAAAATGGCTATTCTTATCGTGGTGTACATGATATCGAGGTTGCCAACTTTATTGATTATGGTTTTATTGCGATTGCTGTTCCCTTTATTAATAAGGATGGTGCAGTTGAGATGAAAGTATTTGTTGATGGAGTATATATGGAGTTTGCACCTATTTAATAAGGGAAAAAGGCTAGCACTACGCTAGCTTTTTTACTTCATAATTTCAAATCGCCCATCCCCACCATGAATTTGAATAAACATATTCATTAACGATTCTGTGAGTTTTTGCCCGTTTTCCAATGGTTGCGATGGCCTTAAATATACAATTTGCAAAGCAGATGTTGTTTCCGTCGTAACGGCAGTTCGAGTCGAATCGACAAATGGACTCCCAAAAGCGCCGTCTGAGTCCACCGAGACAATTAATTTTTCGGCTGTGTTCGCCCTACCATTCAATCCGTTATACTCTTCGTCTGTCTCACCCAATCTGATAGTGACATCTCCATTAATTTTATTTGCATCATACACGCCCATCGGGATTTGATATTGCAAGGAAAAGAAGTTATTGATGTCAATCGCGCTTTGGTTCGTTTCAATGAAGCTCTGCTTTTTGATTCGCCGGTAAAGGGCTTCGACGGATGGGCGATAGCGGTTTGGATCTTTCCCGGTTGTTTTAAAAATCTCGCGCCACTCTCTGATTCCTTCAAGTTCGTTGACATTTTCCTCTTCTAAATCAAAGAATATCGATTCCTGAAATAATCGCAATCTGCCTTTCAGCATCTGAGGAGAATCGGAAACAGTAATATTTTGATAGTGAATGACTCCGATTTTGAAATTAGGAATGATCCTCTTGAGATCCTCTGAAATGTTAATTTCCAAGGTTTCCACCCTCCAAAAATTGATAAAAATAGTTTATCATATGAATGGTATAAATAAAAAGAAAAGGGGGAAGCGGAGTGCGTTTACAATCTCTAAAAGAAGAAATTATTCAATACAGCAAAGAAATTGGCATCGATAAAATTGGCTTTGCCTCGGCGGAACCTTTTACAGAGTTAAAAGCTAGGCTCTTGCGGCAACAGGAATTAGGCTATCAATCTGGGTTCGAGGAGTCCGATATTGAAAAGCGTGTTAATCCGAAATTGTTGTTAGACGGGGCGCAATCGATTATTTCAATTGCCTTGGCCTATCCTTCTAAAATGAAAATTCGTGTCACTAGTAAAAAGGGTGAACGAAGAGGGATTTTTTGCCGCGCTTCCTGGGGCGTTGATTACCACCATATCCTTCGTGACCGACTAAGTAAATTGGAAGAATTTATTTTGTCAAAAGTACCCCAGGCGAAGTTGAAAACGATGGTTGATACCGGTGAGCTTTCTGACCGTGCTGTCGCCGAACGTGCTGGAATTGGTTGGAGCGGTAAAAACTGCGCGATTATTACCCCTGAGTTTGGATCGTTTGTTTATCTAGGTGAAATGATTACAAATATTCCGTTTGAACCGGATATACCAATTGAGGATCAATGTGGCGATTGTACGCTTTGCTTGGAAGCTTGTCCAACTGGTGCCCTTGTGCAAGGGGGGCAAATCAATGCTCAGCGCTGTGTAAGTTTTTTAACTCAGACAAAAGATTATCTCCCAGACGAATTTCGTGAAGCTGTCGGCAATCGGATATATGGTTGCGATTCCTGCCAAACTGCCTGCCCAAAAAATAAAGGCAAAAACTTCTACTTTCATACAGAAATGGAGCCGGATTCTGAAACTGTTAAGCCTTTGCTGCGCCCGATTCTAAGGCTAAGTAATCGTGAGTTTAAAGAAAAGTTTGGGAAACTATCCGGTTCATGGCGTGGAAAAAAGCCAATTCAAAGGAATGCCATTATTGCGTTGGCCCATTTTAAAGATGAAACGGCTGTTATGGACTTGGTGGAGGTGCTGAATAAAGATGACCGGCCAGTAATTCGCGGCACCGCAGCCTGGGCGTTAGGGAAAATTGGCGGGGATGAGGCTAGAGCAGCTCTTATAAAGGCTTCAGAAAAAGAGCAAGAGGACTCTGTAATAAAGGAAATTGAAAAAGGGTTGGAGTTTTATAAATAGGGTGGATTGCCCGTTTTATTTTAATAGAAGAACACGAAATGCTTAGAAAATGGGATACTGTATTCCCAAAATTACCTCTAATGAAATCTCTCCTCCACTCATATGTATTAACATGGAGAGGAGTGATTACATTGAGGTTACAGTTACAAAGGTTACTGGAAGATCGTGCTCGGCAGTGTGTTTCCGATCACCCAAAATCAAGCGAACATAAATGCCCCAAAATAGAAACTAAAAAAACAGAAGCATACAAACGATCAACCGAAATTGTGAAAGCAAAAGCAACGGGAAAAATCTTTCAAAAAGAAACGAACGAAGACATGATGCAGGTAACCTATCAAGTCCATTTTCAATATTTAATGAAGCAAAAAAATCACCTTTATTTAGAGGAGGAAATCGAGCTCCGAAAGGCTGAATTTTTTAAAGGCACGCTTGTAAGAGACGAGGAAATCAAGCAGTCATTATCCCAACTCGCCAATGACCATAGGGAGCACACTAGTCCATCGAACGAGGACTTCGACAAGCGCGTTCCCTATCGGTATGATCGTCTCAGGGCGGTTCAATACGCGGAAACCTGGTGGAATGACTATAACCCTGCTTTCCGGAAATTTCCAGAAAATGATTGCACTAATTTTATTTCGCAATGTTTGTATGCGGGTGGGGCGCCGATGCGGGGATATCCGAATCGTGGCTCTGGCTGGTGGTATCGTAACAACAACTACAGCTGGAGTTGGGGAATAGCCAACACCTTCAAAAACTATCTAAGCAATTCGACTACCGGGCTTAGAACGATGGAAGTTAGCCGCCCGGACCAGCTCATTCTTGGTGATGTCATTTGTTATGATTTTGAAGGCGATGGCCGTTTTAACCATAATACGATTGTAACAGGGCGCGATTATTATGGAATGCCACTTGTGAACGCTCATACGACTAATAGTCGACTGCGCTACTGGTCTTATACCGATTCGACCGCCTACACACCAAACATCAAATACAAATTCTTTACGATTATTGATGATGAATAAAGGCTATTTTCGCATAGGTTGTTGCGTTTCGTATTAGTCTTTAACCCGTATAACCTATAGCTTCGTGGGCATCTTTTCGTAAAGTTTAATGCGAAAATCGCCCGCAAACCTAGCATGGAACCAATATAATGTTCCGTAAACAATAAAAGTTTACGAAAAGAGCCTTTTTAAACGTGGTATAATAGCGATGAAGTTAGATTTTTGAGGTGAAAAATTGTGGCAGTACATGTAGTTTTATATCAACCAGAAATTCCTGCGAACACTGGAAATATTGCCCGGACTTGCGCCGGAACCGATACGACGCTTCACTTGATTCGACCGCTGGGCTTTTCAACAGATGATAAAATGTTAAAAAGAGCCGGCTTGGATTATTGGGAGCATGTGACCATTTTGTACTACGATTCTTTAGATGAGTTTTTTGACAAGAATCACGGTGGAGAGTTTTATTTTATTACGAAATTTGGTCAAAAGACGTACTCTGACTTTGACTATTCGGATAAGGAGAAGGACTATTTCTTTATTTTTGGAAAAGAAACGACCGGTCTTCCGAAGGATGTGATTGAAAAAAATCTCGACCGCGCTTTAAGGATTCCAATGACCGAAAATATTCGCTCGTTGAACTTATCGAACACGGCTGCCATATTAATATATGAAGCGTTAAGACAGCTGGATTTCTTGCATTTACGCAAATAAAAAAAGACCTTAGAAAGGTCTTTTTTTATTTATTAGATCCCGGGCGATCATTGTAACCTGCTGTGAAGATAGCAGCTAAGAACGCAATGGTTACTCCTATTAGTAAAATTGTACCCATTTTATGTATCCCCCTTTTTGTACATTAGTACACATATGCCTATTATATCCTAACTTTTCAAGATAGTGAATGCTATGGCAATAATTTTTTCAAAACAATTACGCAGGCTTTCCCAAAAAAGGACAAACAGACTTAGCTTTAGGTACGAATGTTAGAAGGCTCGGGTGCATAGAGTATAGTAATCGTCTGGTGATGATGCGACAACAGGGGAGGTCTATATGGATATTCTAAAAAAGATTGAGATGTTTCGTGAGGAAGAGGAGAAACTGCGTTGGGAAGGTACCTTTGCCGACTATTTGCAATTGCTAAAAGAAAAGCCATGGGTAGCTCAGTCGGCGCATTCACGAGTATATAACATGATAAAAGATGCTGGGATTGAAGAGGTTAGAGGGAGAAAGCATTACAAGTTTTTTTCGAATCAGCTTTTTGGTTTAGAAGAAGCTTTAGAACGTTTAGTTGAGGAATATTTCCATCCTGCTGCGAAACGCCTTGATGTTCGCAAGCGAATCTTGCTGTTGATGGGGCCGGTCAGTGGTGGTAAATCCACATTAGTTACGATGTTAAAGCGGGGCTTAGAAGCCTATTCTCATACCGATCGCGGTTCGGTTTTTGCCATTAAGGGCTGTCCGATGCATGAGGATGCACTGCATTTGATTCCACATAGCCTACGTCAAGATTTCTATGAGGAGTATGGCATTCGAATTGAAGGTAATTTATCTCCGCTAAATATGATGCGCTTAGAGCAAGAGTATGGTGGGAGAATAGAAGATGTTCAGGTCGAAAGAGTGTTTTTCTCAGAAGATAAGCGTGTAGGGATTGGTACGTTTAGTCCTTCTGATCCGAAATCACAGGATATTGCCGATTTAACAGGAAGTATTGACTTCTCAACGATTGCTGAATATGGTTCGGAATCCGACCCGCGTGCCTACCGCTTTGATGGAGAGCTCAATAAAGCCAACCGCGGGATGATGGAATTCCAAGAGATGTTAAAGTGTGATGAGAAGTTTTTATGGCATTTATTATCGCTTACCCAAGAGGGCAACTTTAAGGCAGGGCGGTTTGCGTTGATTTCAGCAGACGAACTAGCGGTTATTATTAAGACTAAAGAAAGAACCCTTATATATCAAGGGTTCTTTCTTTATTCACCAAACAATAAATCATAATTGGGGAGGATTTTTAACTCAAATTTGGCTTCTCTTCTTCCTCTTCCTTTTTCAATGATATGAACTTCTCCATAATCAATTATGCTTCGTAACAGTTCATTTTTTTGACTGCGATGATGGAGAGAATTATAAAAAGTTAATAAGTCTTTTATTTTCTCTTGTACTTTTGGGATTTCTATGGATTCTTCTTCCACTTCTTCTTTATTTAATATCTCTCTTTTTTTGGATTGAATTTGTTCCAATTGTTCGCGATAACGATTAATGGAATCCATCTGTAATTTTTTCATAAAATCATCTGTGGCAGCATTATAAGAATCGGCAGCAGATTGTAACATTTTCAATACTCTTGTTTCTTCTTTATTTAACAGTTGAATTTCCTCGTCTTTCGATAACCGTTCTCTTCGTTGTTGTTTTTTCTCCATATACTGTTCAATATGTTGGTTAATTTCTTGTGAATCAACAAATGATGTAGAAAGAATCTTCATTAAGGCCTCTTCCACTCTTCGATATTTCACATAACGGGAGCATGGGATACAGGCTAAAAATTCTTTTCGATAATGACTGACTTCTCCACTGCCATCTCGTCTATTATAGGTTTGGTTGCTAACGTTCTTCAACATCTTTTTTCCACATTCATGGCAAGTAAAAAGACCAGCTAATACATCAGGTTCGAAATCAGTATTCACAGGATATTCACGCTTTCTGTTTTCTAACTTATCTTGTGCTTTTTTGAATGTTTCCTTATCCACTAACGGCTTATGAGAATCTACATGAATTGCCCAATCATTTTCATCTCGTACTTCTACAATCCGTTTTAGATTTACATTTCGATTAATAAATCGTTTGGATTTTTGTCCGAAATCATTTTTATGGTATTTCAATTTTCCATAAATAACTGTTCCGATATAAACAGGATTTGATAGGATTCGTTTGACCGTAACGGTTACCCATTTTTTATCTTTTGGAGATGGGATCTTTTTTCGATTTAACATACCTACAATTGCTTGAATCCCCATATCCATTTCTGAATCCACATACCAATTAAATATATCTTTTACGATATTTTCTTCATCAGGATGAGGAATCAGTTTTCTTGATTTCTTATCTAATAAGTAGCCGTATGGGATACTAGAACCTGCCATCCATTTTCCCATTTTGGCATAATTATATCTGGCGCCTACCATACGAGCTTTAATCATTTTTAATTCTTGGTTTGCCATAAAAAAGTAAAAATCCAAAAAACTTTTATCACTTTCATTTCGTGGATCATACACTTTACTTGGAGTGATAATATATATTTTTTTCCATTCCAATAACTTTCTAATCTTTTCACTTTCCCCCATAGAGCTACGACCAATACGAGAGATTTCTTTTACGGCTATCGCATTGAATTTTCCTTCCAAACATTCATCTATGATTTTACTAATTATAGGTCGGTCTTCAAACGTTTCCCCTGAACCAATTTCTTCTCTTTCATCCACAGGAAAAGGTACATCTTTTAGCAATCGTTTCATAAGCATTTTTTGTTCAAATAATGTATTTTCATCTGTTTCTTTTTCTCTGCGTTTATCTTGCCTCGATTTCCGTATGTAACACACACAGTTGAATATATCTTCAGGAAAAAATGACATCGTTTCTCCCTCCTTAGTTTCTATTGTATTCATGTTCACGGTTAGCCACAACCAAAACCTTAGACTAAAAGTATGTAAGATTTGCATAAACAATTCTGACACGCATAAAGTGTAGTAAGGAGATGATGAATAATCAAGAAGAGTAAGCCATCCATTTCCACCCAAAGCGCCATTCTTCATCCTTTGTACGATTCGTATAGGGATACAGAAGGCAATTTATGGATATGGAATACCGAAACCCAAGAATTCGTCTTTTTCGCCTAATGAAAAAGATACTGCCTATTGAGTATTATCATGAAGAGTATCCTGTAAAAGTAGCAACGGTTGGTAATAACAGAGTCTATTGGAAAAAATAGATTCTTCCTCTTACAACGCTTCAGAAAAGCGTCTATATAATAAAAAAGTCCTACAAATAGAAGGACTTTTTTTGTTGCATGGCGAAAAGGAATAATTGGAATTTAACATAAAGGAGAATGAACAGAATGAATGTAGCATCGATTCAAATTTCAAATTTTGAATTACACCGAATTGGAAAGTCAAGCCTCTTTACTGGTTTTGTTGTTAATGGGGATGAGTATGCAGGGATTGTTCAGCAAGATTTTGAAGGGAATTTTGAATTAATCCAATTAAAAGGTGATAATGATAATATTTATGAAGCTTCTTTTCGCAACACAATCGAAGCAAGTCTAATTCAATATATTCAAGACAATAAGGTGAAAGAAATCTTTATCGATGATAATCTTCCTCTTACTACTGTCAACATTCAAGATGTAAAAACCAGACGAATCACCGATACATGGTACCATGTTGATTTTCTATTAAATGATTCCATTGGAATCAATGGAAATTTATCTGTGTCAAACAACATTATTAAATTAACGGGAATCGAAACAGAGGATGGAGTATTAAATATTACGATTGCTCATGAAGATGAAAAAGTGTATATCGAAAAAATCGAGGAAGTATTATTACCATTAATTAAACTATAAGATAGAAGTATGTAAACGAGAAGTGAGAAAATCACTTCTTTTTTTTCATATGGAAGCGAGTTTTTTCTGTAATGATTTTCCTTTTGTGTTGAACCCATACTCGGCATCCGTTGCCCTTAGACAATGAATTAGCCGTTTTTCGAATTTTAGGATTTCCTTTTTATCGACATTCGGCATCTCAATCAATTGAACGAATTCGATTTCGTGTTTGTCCCAGTAGGCTTTTTGAAGTGCTGGACTTGGAAATATACCATTTTTCAATTTGTATAGGTGCGCCTCACACCTCACTAAACATGATTTTGAACTTGCTCCTACATAAAACCTTCGTGTGTTTCTATCACAGATCATATAAATACCTGGTGTGTCTTGAATATAAATACCTTATCATCCTCCTTCATTTTATTATTTGTTATTTTCTGGTATGTATACATTTTTTTATATTCTCACAAATTTTATATTGGGAAAAAAAGTAAAATATTTGTTGACAACCTATCATTTTCGATTATAAAGAGAGTATAAGAAGGGGGAGATAACAAATGGAACATTTCAATATTATTAAGAGAGATACGAAATATGTGTTTACACAAAAGAAAGGTAATTTCCAAGAAGGACAAGAAGTAATCGTACGCTGCTGGGGAGTTATCTTCCTAGAAGACAGTAACAAAGAACATCATAAAGTCAATAATAACTGAAAAAAATGGATCATAGATGGGATAGTCGTGGAGACTTAATGCCTCCTAAAAAAAAATCTGAAAAATTAGTTGACAACCTAATTTTTTGCGCTATAACTACATTAGAAAACGAAAGGGGAGATTTATAATGAATTTAAAAGAGTTAAGTATTACGGATTTAGAGGAATTAAAAAAGCAAATAAACGAGGAATTAAAAAGCAGAGTAACTAAAACCGTTATTTACGAACATGAATGTTCCGACTGTTCTAAACATCATTTAAATAAGTATAAGCATTGGTCAAAAGTGGTAAAAGAAGTGGACATCACTAAAAATAATGGGTACGGAGTCATCGGGGATTTTTTAAAAGTAGACAAACAACACGTAGTAAAAAGTGGTTCAATTATTGTAGAAACTTGTGGAAATGAAGTAATTGCTTACAACGTTACGGAAGAAGGCAAAGAAATGATCGTAAAAGATTCTACAAGTAATTTTGCAAGTTTCTTACAAGAGCTTAATGAATTGATTTAAATAGGAGGCATAACAGCCTCCTACTGATTAAATAAAAAGGGGTGAAGGAGATGAGTAAACAAGAAAAAATAATGGAGTTAGAAAAACGATTTAGAGAAAGTGATGATGTGGTTGAAAAGTTACGACTTCAAATCGAATACAAACGAATCATTCCTTGGTTAGAGGATAAAGGAGGTGATTCAAAATGATGGAGTCTATTTTTCAGCATCGAATCGGTATAGAATTATGTTTGGCTATTATCTTCCTGGGTATATGGGAAACCATTGATATGAACCGAAAGGATGATAAACCATGAGCAATTGGGAAATTCGGAGTCCAAATAAAAAACAGATCTATTTTTGTCTCCGAAAATATGACGGGGAAAAAACCAATGGGATGAGAAGAACATTATTTGAAGAATACATCTTAGAAGGAATGAATAAAAAAGAAGCTTGGAAAAGAGTAATGAGTAAAGTTGGCAGTCAATACAAGCGGTTTAATATCGGCAATGTCGAAAATGAAAAAACCATTCAATTTATTAAAATGTCCTACGATGAGAAGGAAATCGCAAAAATTGATAAAAAGATAGAAGAGTTACGTTTAAAACTTAAAGGGGGAGATAGTAATGAGCAGTTATAAAAAAGAAGAAGCACTAAAAGTTTACATAACGGTCAATGAAAGGATATAAAATTTTATGAAAAATATTCAAACGGTCGAATTATTACTGAGTTAGTCAGTTAGGAAAATGAAATTGTGGTGGTGAAAGTATATGTTTACAGAAATTTAGAGGACTCTGTTCCATCAGCAACAGGTCATGCTTACGAGAAGGAAGGTTCCAGTTTTATTAATAAAACATCAGCCTTGGAGAATTGTGAATCATCATCCGTTAGACGAGCACTTGCACTATTACGATTTGAAATTAAAAAGTCGATAGCCATTTACGAAGAAGTCGCCAATGCCAAATTGAATCAATCCACAAAACCAACCCCTCAAATGAACACTTCATCTTTTCCATCTGAATCAATTACCGAACCTCAAAAAAAGAAGCTCTATGTGGTTATAAGAGAAACGGCTAAAACCAAAGGAATTTCAGAAGAAGAATTGAAAAAAACCATCTTCGATAAAATGAACGTGATTGGAATCGACTTCCTCTCCAAACAACAAGCATCAAAAGTCATTGAATTCTTGCAACAGTAAAACAGTAGGTCAAAACTACTGTTTTTTATCTGGACAAATCATCATAAAAACATTTATTGGAAAATAAAATGTACAGTTACCAAAAAAGGAGGTGATTCAATGAGTCTCTTTTCTTCTACCCCTACTTTTGCTATGTGTCCGAATTGCAATTGTAACGTGAATGATACGAAGGTTTACCGTTGCAGTGATTGTAAAAAAATATCATGTGAAGTATGTGAATCACATGGTTGTTGCGCACATTGTAGCAATACTCTATTTGACAGTACAGACAAGTTAGGGAAAATTAAATCTTATTAAAATAATTTTTCTCCCTCTATTGGTTCCGACGAATGTATGTTCTGTAATAGAAATATGTAATAATTTCTCCGATTATTTCTCTTTTGTTCATGTTGGAACTCTATTGGTAATATTCACCATTCTAAAGCCTTCGGGCTTCTTTTTTTTGCCTTCTATTTTTTTAATTATTTTCCATATTTTGATTGACAATTCACCGAAATCATAAAGAGAAAAAGCACCTGAAAAATACCAATAATAAGTTTTCTACGTATCTTTGGAATGGTCAAATCATGCGTTATACTAACAACGAAAAAATTAATCTAACGATTTCAAATTTTTTTAACCAGTTTGTAGGCTAAATATATAACGTTTAAATGCTAAAGGGGGAATTGATATGAGACCAAATATTTTTGAAAGAAGAAATCAGCCAGTGATTCGTTTTCACACAATGGAGCATATTCGAGATGCCATTAAGGAATATGCGATTGAAAATGAACATCTGTACAGTTGATTGTCGAAAAATTAGTGATTGAATTTTTAAAAGAAAAAGGGAGATTGTCATGATGGAAATTTATAAAGTGATTTTTTTCTTAAAAGAGAAAGGTCGAGGTCGATGGACGACCAATTGTTTTGCTCATACCCATGAAGAAGCAGTTAGAAATGCTAAAAAGAATTACATCCAATACTGGGGTTTCCAAGAAGACGATTTTATCGACATGAATAAATACGTGGAAAAAATATAGGAAAAGAAAAAAACTCGTGCGTCGATTCACGAGTCCTTCAATAAATTATCCCTACTTCATATATACCAAAGTTAGAGAATATTGCAACAAATTTTTTGAAGGGTTTATAATTCTTTTCCTCCATATATAGAGTGTGGTTTTAAAAGAGGAGGGATAATATTTGAAAAATGGATTTAGCAAGGAATATAAAGAAGCCGTAATAAAAACAACTAATCAAATTCTAAATGATGATAAACGAGAATTGCATGAAAGGGATCGTTTATATCATTCTCCAGATGGAAAAACAGTCATGATTCCATATGGTTCGACCATTCTCACGCCAGCTTGTAAAGCAACCTATAAAGAGAAAAGGGAACGGGAAAAAGAAAAGCTTAAACGTGAGAAGGAACTGTTAGAACAACAAAAACGAAATAAACGTTTAAGAGGAAAGCATTTTATTCAAGTCTATGTGAATCGGATTGTAGAAATGAATCAGAAGAAAACTTTAACGATGACTCAATCAGGTGAATTCTTAGACCTACTACAATCTATGCAATTAGATAAGGATGGCTTATTAATTAAAGGGGGAAAAATCATGAATTTTAAAGATATTCAAAACATCTTAAAGAAAGATAAAAAGGAAACGAGGGTATTATTGAACAGATTTATTCAAGAAGGACTTATCACGGAAATAAAAAGTGGAGAAAGAAAAAGTAACATCTATCGTATCAATCCACAAGTGGCAAAAATGGGTAAAACAGAAAATGGTCATGAACGTTTCGTGAAAGTTTACAAGAAGACATATCAGGAACTAACGAAGGACTTAAAGAAACCCCAAAAAGGAATTCTGTTACATATGCTACCATTCTTCAATGTTCATTATTATGTATTGTGTGGAACACCATTGGAAACAGAAATTGAAAAAATTCAACCATTCAACTATAAGGAATTGGCTAAACATATTTCAGTTAGTGAAAACACATTGTATAGCCACATTAAGGCAATGAGGGATGCAGGTATCATTTTGGAAGCAAGGGGGGAAACCAAATTGATTTACATCCATCCTGATTTAATGTTAGGTCTAGATGATGAGGAAAATGTGGAATATACCAACAATATCCGTTCCTTATTTGAACAACAAAAACAAATCGCAGAAAAGAAAGATAACTGGTTTGACCAATATGCCCATTTGGCAAAATTAGCACAGGAATAAAAGCATCGGTCGTGATGCTTTTTTCTCTATCAATTAAAAAGTGGGGGATTTAAGACAGACAACTGTAAAGTAAATGATAACCATTCTCGATTATGATTAGTCAACCCCAAAAAAACCCCCCAGTCGACCCCAAAAAACCCCTCCAGTTCATAATGCCATCTATCCCTTGGGGGAGTAAGGATGAAAGCAGTTTTTGGGATTTTTGTCCTCTTATTTCTATTAAAGAACTTTTAATTGTTAATTTAACATTATTAGTTTATTAAGCTGCTATCGCAGCTTGAACGTCACATCTTTCAGATGCTCTGTTCGTTAGAAAGATATTTGTTTCTATTGTTTTTAAACCATAACATCATTATTTTGACATTTTTTAACCAAGATAGGTATTTATTCAATAAAACCCAAATGGATCTAATTTAAAGGGATCGTGAATAATTTCACATTTGTTAAGTAGGACTTATACTCGTCGCTATCGCTCCTCAAACAATTGTCACTTCGCGTTGCTACGTTCCCTTTCTCTTTAAAAAAGAAAAGGCAAACCTCTTCTATTGGTAGGGCATTTTTTAATAACCAAAAGGGATCATTTTAAAAAGGTTTGGAACAACTGTAAGTGTCCACGAGTGGTGGACAAATTCCAAAGAAATTCAAAAACAAAGACAAATGCGCCTTTTGCATTTGTCCTTTTAAAGGAAAAAAAGCACAATCAAAGGGGGCACAAAGCCCCCGTACTTAAACGGAATTCACGCCTTAAAAAGACTTATAAAATAGGAAAGGATGTTACATATATGTCATTGGATTTAATGAAAATCAAACAAAGTAAGGATGTGAAAGACCAATTGGTTTTAGAGATACGGTTGATAGAAGGTAAAAAAGCACTTGTTGTCACTACTAATACACAAGATGTCCTTTTTGAACCTCATGAAGGATATGCTGATGATTTTTTTGGAATTCGTAGGGATTTACCCGAGAATGAAAAGTAAAGCCTTTAAATATGCCTAAAATCGAATATGATGAAGTAACACAAATGATACTCGATAACTTTGATTAACAGACGATAAAATTCTCTTCTTTGTTCACAAATTTGTGGAACTTTTTTACTAGATTAGCAGGATTTACATATGTCTATCTGGAATCTATTACCTACGAAATACAAAATAGTAGGTGATAGATTTGCCAAAGTATAAAGATTTAGAAGCTAAAATTATACAAGTCATTAGAAGAGATGGTGAATTCAGATTTGGTAACCGTGTTTGGAGGGTAATTGAAGTAGATAGCCCTCGACCAAGCTCTGGTGAATGTAAAACGGATGTTTATGTTCTTGCTGAAAGTAATGGTGAAAGTAAAGAGTTCAAGATTTCTGTTAAAACAAGAACGACCAATGAATTTCAAGAAAACAAAATAAAATCAGAACGAGCTGAAAGTATTTTTGGTATCCATTATCAAGACATCATAGAACGAGCCGCACGAAGTATTGAAGATCGTTTCTATTCACAACCACTTGTATTTGCCGTAAAAAGTAGAAGAACAGATCCAAATTCAATCACAATGGGTTGGAAGCTTGAAATAACTTCTAAACCAAGACCTTTAGGAGTTAGGGTGCCTTTATCGGATGAGGAAATTAGGGAATTTGTGTATAAGGGAAGCAATTTACCATCAAGATTAAAAGATGCTTACGTGAATGGACGTATCGTTCGCAATAGTGGAGTGGCGGAATATATGGTTTATTTAGATTTATATGATTTTCAAACTGCCAATGAAGTGATGAATCATATTCAAGATATAGATACTGCCAAATTTCCAGATATGTATATTGCTTTTACAGCTAATAATTTCTGTACGAACAAAGAAGTTCGAGAATCATCAGCTAGGTCAACCGATAATAAACGGGATTTAGCGGTTCGCGTTGAATATTTTTTACATAATGGAAAATTAGATCGACATATTCATTTTGACCATCCATTGGAATTAACTGGTTTTGATGTAAAGTTGCAAACATTACCTATCCTTAGACAATTAGGTAAAATTCATCCATCCAGTATGAGACCTACTGATTTTCATGAACCCTCTTTATTTTTCAATGTATGAGGATATTAGACCACTCTTAAATTGGGTGGTCTTTCTTATTGAAATGATAGAAAGGTTCCTTTAGACTAAGAAGTATGACTTAGTGTCAAAAAGGAGTAAATAGACATGAAAAAAGACGAACTAGAAAACGAAGAATTAGAACTAGATACCGAAGAAGCCGAATTAATTAATGCGGTAACGTTAAATAAACCTGGTAGAGGTAAATTTAAACCAGCTCCTAATTATAATCCAGATGATGTTAAGAAAATTTTATTTGAAAAAATCGAAGAAGAACTTACGAATAAGGTTGAAGAAACAAGCGATTTTGATGAAAGTGAACTAGACAATAAAGATGATAGATTTAATTTAGTTTCACTGTTCTGTGGTGCTGGCGGTTTAGATTTAGGAGTGGAGTTAGCTGGTTTGGCTGCCGTCATCGGTGAGGAACGGGCATTGGAAGCTTTTAAAGACAAAGATTATTATAATTCAGTTAGACACGAAAGTATATTCCATAAAATTTATGCAAATGACTTCTTTAAAGAGGCATTAGAAACAAGCCAGAAGAATTTCCCTGAATCAGCTTATTTTCACAATAAAGATATACGTAAAATCCATCATTTTCCAAAAGGGGACATCGTCCTTGGAGGGTTTCCATGTCCTGGGTTTAGTGAAGCTGGTCCAAGACTTGTGGATGATGAACGAAACTTTTTATACTTACACTTTATCCGATGCTTAATTCAAGCAAAACCTAAAGTTTTCATCGCAGAGAACGTAAAAGGGATGATGACATTAGGAAAAGGTGAAGTATTCAAACAAATTAAACAGGATTTCGCGGCAGCTGGATATAGAATTTATGACAAATTGCTCAACGGTAGAGACTACGGCGTTGCGCAAATCAGAGAGCGTGTGTTCTTAGTTGGTGTAAGAGAGGATATTGATTTTGAATATATCTTTCCTGAACCGACCCACGGTGATGTCGAACCAACTCTTTTTAATGATGATCCAACAGCCTTAAAACCTTATGTCACATTGGAAGAAGTCATTGGTGATTTACGGGATAATCCTGGACCCTATTTTACAGGAAGCTACTCAACCATTTTTATGAGCCGAAATCGTAAAAAGAGATGGGATGAACAGAGTTTCACTATTCAAGCAAGTGGTAGACAAGCGCCAATCCATCCAGGTGGACTTCCAATGGAAAAATTGGGACCAAATGAATGGATATTCCCAGATGGTGAGGAAAACAACCGAAGACTTTCAGTAAAAGAAATAGCCCGTATTCAATCATTCCCTGATTGGTGGGAATTTAGTGACGGTGGAAACATGAAAGTTTCCGAAAATAATCGAATCGATAAATTATACAAACAGATTGGTAATGCCGTGCCAGTATTGTTAGCTTATGCTGTCGCTAAACCGATTGCAGAGTGGGCTGTTAGACAACTCGCAGAACAAAATCAACAGGAATTGGAACCAGTGAGACCTTAGTTGGTCTCTTTTTTTGGCTATCAAGGGATTCACTCCCATCCTTGAACTCTGTTACAATAATAGGTAACAACTAGCAGAAATGGAGAATTGAATGATGAATCCTTTTATTTTGACGTTAGAGGATGACAGAGTGCAAACGCTTTGTAAGCAAGATGAATTATTAGGGAAACTAATACATATGGTGGGTTCCATTACTGATATTACCTTAAATACAGACTATTATCGTTCCATGGTGAGAGGAATCATAGGTCAACAGTTGTCGGTGAAAGCAGCGGGAACTATTGCTAACCGTGTAATGGCTGTATGGGAGGACTTTGAACCTGAAAAACTAAAAAACGTTACGGATGAAGATTTAAGAAATGCAGGAGTCTCATGGGCAAAAATCAAATATATTCGCCATTTAACAGAAAATGTCTTAACAGGGGAGTTAGATTTCAATACGCTACCAAAATTAAGCGATGAAGAAGTCATTCAGAAATTAACCAAAATCAAAGGAATTGGGAAATGGACAGCGGAAATGTTTTTAATTTTTTCATTGGGACGTTTAAACATTTTGTCCCATGGAGATGTAAGCATTCAAAATTCAATACGATGGCTGTTTCAAATCCCAAAAGAAGAACCTCTAGACTTAGATTCTCTTTATCAGAAATGGAATCCCTATAACTCTGTCGCTTCCTTGTATCTATGGGAAGCCCTTGACCGAGGAATCATTAGTCAGCATCCAAATGGCATTATTGAAGTACATGAAACCCAATCATAAAGGAGTTAACCTAATGTTTTGTAAAAAGAGACCTTAATTAGGTCTCTCTTTATTTTACTTATTTGGAATCATTCTTATATCTTTATTTTTTCGTTGTTTGACTTCTGCCACTTTAGAATAAAAACTTTGTTCTAAATCAATATCAAAGAAATTAGCTATTTTACAAATGTAAGCAAGGCAATCAGCCATTTCTTTACCTAGGTCTTCTTTTATTTGTCCTTTGGATAGTTGGAATGCTTCATTTTCATCCATACCATCTTCGACCAGCTTATGAGTTTGATTAAATGCTTTTCGAAGCTCTTCTGCCAGTTCGGCTACTTCTGTTGTCAGTAACATGTAATTGTTAAGAAGCGATGAACGGCTCATTTGATAATTTTCATTGCTAATTTCCCAATTCATTTCTTGTTGGAATTTTTCTGCAAAATCTTGTAGCTTTTTCATTGGTAAACCTCTTTCTTTAGAAATATAAAAAATTTTGGCACAAAAAATTATCTTGACCATATTATGGGTATATGACCATACCTTTTGTACAAAAGGTAATATTCCTCTTTGGCGAGGAAAAGGAAGAAAGAGACCTAAACAAGGTCTCTTTTTGTTTAATCATAAATTTTAATAGAATGTCCTTCTGATGTCACTTCTTCCGTAAACGTGACTTTAAAGTCTTTAAGGATGTTGGTGACATATGGACCAATTTCATCCGAACTCTCACCAACCACTAAAATTTCCATGTGTTGAAATAATTCCTGAATCACGTTAGCCACATCTTGAACTGTGCCAACTACTTCTACTTGTTTCAAATTCCCTTCACCCCTATTGTTATGGTATAAAGCTAGTTTACCATTTCGTCAATTCTTTTTGTCGATTATTTGAACAATTTGTCAAGTTAGTTAGAATATTCCAAACATCCTGTACAATTAGCTTTGTAAGTCAAAAACATAAAAGGAGGATTTGAATGGAAGCAGTCTTTGAACCAACTCTCAAGATAGACAACCAAATTTTGTATCAACACGATTACTTGGAAGGGATGTTAATTAACCCACAAGATTTGAACAAGGCAATGATTGTGTTTAGCATTAAATTAGATAAGACCTACACCCTACATATCTACAAACTTCAACTTCTAGACGGTAACCAATACGGAAATGAACAGCTTATCGCCACCAAGACCTTTACTACCAAGACTAGCATGGAATATTTCATCAAAACGTTCTCTAGATATAACTCCCAAGAATTTGACGATTTTCTAAGAAAACACGATAAATAAGAATCAAAATAGAGATCGGCTACATGGGGTCTCTATTTTTTATAGTAATTTTCAATTAGGTTTAATTCGATTCAATCAACCACAGTAGGAATTTATCAGTACCATATGGAATATCTTATTATCTAGTTGTGAAAGGTTGCAAACAAAAAAAATCAGAACTCATCATGTGAATTCTGATTTAAGGTTATAGGATAGTAATAAAAGCAAACAGATGTAATCATTTTTTACTCTTGGTTCTTCATTTAGGCGATCAATGACAAACTCCAACACCTCTAAATACTCATCTACCACTTCTTCATCACAGATGATTTTTCTCCGTTTACTCCAGGGTTTTAATAATTTCTCGTACATATCGAAGAGTTCCTTATCTTTCATGAAAATTCCTCTCGCAAATTAGAGCTAATAATCCGTAGCAATGTCAAATCCTCCACATAGACGGAAGGTTCAGCTTCCAATTTTAAAATGATATAGTCGAGTGCATTTAAGTGGATAAATGCAAAATCTTCCCTACTTATCATTCTATCTTCCTCAAAATGCCCAAGCAACTCACGAAAGTGTTCATTCATTTCTTTTTCCGTTTTTCATTACCTCTCTTTCCTACTTTTAACATATGAGAGCGGAGTGATTTTATGAAGAATCTTCGGTCTGCAATTTATTATTACTGTAAAAATAGGAAATGTATCACTTGAATAAAGTGGTATAATTAACATAAAAAGTTAGTCAGTCCTTATTGTGAATCTCAATAACCATATCGATTTATGAAGGTGATTGGTACGGTTAGGATTAATAGGGGAAGTTAATTTTGCAACGATTGATAAAAAGATAATAAATAATCTTTAGTAAAAGGTAATTAGGATGTTAACTATCCTGAAGAAAGACTATTGTTTATTTAGGGTAATAAATTGTTAAAACATTTAGTTTTATAAGGTTGTGAAATGACTGTGAATTACTCAGGAGAAATCAAAAATATTTTTAATGTTGATAGTTTACTTCAAGGTTTTTCCTCTGTGATGGATATACCATTTGGAGGTGAAGAAATAAATGTCGATTTGTCAAAAGTTACTTTCATATCTCCTTTAGGAGCAATATCACTTTTATTATTATTAGATAAATTGGACCAATCATTTTATGTGAAATTGACACCTCCAGTTGATTCTGTTGTTTCTTACATAGAAAGAATGGATTTTTTAGAACACTGTACAGAGGAAGTCTATAATTGCTTTGATGAGCATTGCGACTTAGAGGCATTATCAAATCGTCAGCGAAATGATAAAAGTAATGCATTACTAGAAATTACCTCTGTAAAAGAGGCACAGGATGTAGATATTGTAGATGAATCAACCCGAAAAATCTTAACAAATCATGGTATGAAAAGTAGAGATGCAAATAAAATAACAAGAATTGTAACTGAACTAGTATCAAATATTCTTGATCACAGTAAAGGGAATGGATATACCGCTATACAATATTATCCTAGCCATGATAAGGTACAAATTGCGATAGGTGATAATGGTATGGGCATTGTCAATGCATTAAAACCCACAGTTTTAGAACAAAAAAATAATAAACCAATTACAGACTTGGAAGTAATTCAACATGCATTCGAATGGAGAACTAGCTCCAAAGAGGAAACTGAAAGAGGTATTGGTCTATTTGATACACGTTCATTAGCATTTGAAAACGTAAAAAGGACATCATTTTTCTTAAAAACGCATAAAGAAATCTATCATATAACCAATGAAAAGATTTTGGTAATGGATAGTAGTGAATATTTTCCTGGAACTTATATTTCGTTAGAGATTACATTTTAGTAGTTGACAAATATTAAATATATCGATATGATAATTTTAGATTTCAATTTTTGAATTGAAAACGAAAGGGACATTGATGTGATAAAGTTAGAAATAGGAATCGCCAATTTACTAATGAGAACAAAATTGACACCAATAAAAGATGAATTATTAACACTAATTAAATCATATCCATCGGGTACTGTTTTTTATTATGATTTTGAAGAAATTCAGGGAATAAATACATCTGGTGTAGATGAATTAATTGCGAAAGTAATGAAGCATTTAATATCCAATGAAGAGGATAAATTCTTGGTATTAAAAAATCTAAAAGAAGAAATGTACGAGCATCGATTTAATATTGACTATTCTTTAAGTCGTTTAGATATAGGAATAGTTGAAATGCTCCCTGATGGTAAAGCGATGTTTTTAGGCAAAGTTTCAGATACACACAAGGAATTACTTGAATTGGTTTATGACAATCAAAAGATTTCAGCTAGAGCAATTACAGATTTAACAGGAAAAAAACTTTCATTGGTTAGTACCCATTTAAATAAACTTCACTCTTTAAGATTGATTAATCGAAAGGAAGAATTATTAATAGATGGGGGAAGGCAATATATATATCAAGGTCTTTTTTAGGGCATAGCCCTAAAAATTTTACACCGATTTCAAAAAATAAATTGAAAACGGACGATTATTAATAGAACTTCTGAAAAACAGAAAATTTTTTAAATGGATTTCAATTTTAAATTTGAAAATGACTTGAAATATAATGAAGAAAAAATAAGGAGAATAAAACGTGAAGAAGAATTTCAAAGGTTTTGGAGACGGAAAAGAATATTTGTTAACAATTGTGAAGACAAGGTGGTTCTCCCCACTAACCCTATACCAACTTGCCCAAATGAAACGAAGGTTAGTTCGTAATTATAGTGAAAGTGAGCTTCGTACGTTAAGAGTTAGTTTAAATGCTAGTCATGCCAAATACTCTAATTTTACTCCATTAGGAATATTTCTAACGATTATGTTTAGCGGCTGTTTTTCTATCTTATCAAGTTTTTCAATGGTAGCTATTCAATATGGAACCAATATTTATATGGAATTTTTAAAGGGTAATTTTGAATCCAATTCTGAAAATCCATTATCTTATCAATTATATCAAATATTGCAGAAAGACTTTAACGATAAAAATGTTTTTCAGGTTATACAAGATGTTTTTATATCAAACATTTCATCATACTTTCAACTTTTTGGTGTGTTTTTACTAGCAATTTTAGGAGCTTTAATCTTTTATTATGTCAGATTTAACAAAGTTTCAAAATTAAAGTTTCTAATAGATGAGGCTATTGAAGAGAAAAAATGTCAGAATGATCAATCCATATCAATGATAAAAGGTGATAAAGCCAATCTGTTGTAACTGCTAATCTATAATTAACAGTTTTCGCTAATTAAGAATGAACACTTTAT
>NZ_JBTOOE010000019.1:0-86342 GCF_054786815.1 Pseudoneobacillus rhizolycopersici
CTTGGCTACCGATTTCGACTCTCCCACTTAAAATCGGGCGACAAGATTGGCTCTTGGCTACCGATTTCAACTCTTCACACAAAAATCGGGCGACAAGACAGGATCTTGGCTACCGATTTCAGCTCTTCACACAAAAATCGGTCGTCAAGACTGGCTCTTGGCTACCGATTTCGAATCTCCTATTTAAAATCGGGCGACAAGACAGGTCCTTGGCTACCGATTTCAACTTTTCACACAAAAATCGGGCGACAAGACTAGCTCTTGGCTACCGATCCCCTTCTTCCTACCGCATGCATCTAAGAAAGTAAAAATTCACATATCATCGGGAACAAAAAAACCCTCTCAGATTGAGAGGGCCATAGCCAATTAGACATTATTTCACTATCACATGAATTGGACTTCCGATGGCTACTTCTGCGGCTTCCATCGTGATTTCACCTAAGGTTGGATGAGCGTGAATGGTCATGGCTAAGTCTTCTGCCGTCATACCTGCCTCAATAGCTAGTCCAAGCTCAGCAATCATATCTGAGGCACTTGGTCCCGCTATTTGAGCACCAATCACTAAACCGTCTTCCTTACGGGTTACAAGTTTAACAAATCCGTCTGTCGCATTTAAGGCTAAGGCACGGCCATTAGCAGCAAATGGGAACTTTGCAGCAGTAACCTCGATCCCTTCTTCCTTTGCTTGTGCTTCTGTATATCCAACAGAAGCTAATTCCGGATCTGAGAACACAACTGCTGGAATGGCTAAGTAGTCAATTTGTGCAGGATGTCCTGCGATGGCTTCTGCAGCAATTTTACCTTCATAAGATGCTTTGTGAGCAAGTGGTGGACCAGCAATAACATCGCCAATCGCGAAAATATTGTTTACACTTGTACGGCATTGGTTATCAGTCTTAATAATACCGCGCTCTGCCATTTCAATACCAACTTGCTCTAACCCTAGTTCATCTGTGTTCGGTTTACGGCCGACCATGACAAAAACATAATCTGCATCAACTGACTTTTCTTCACCATTAACCTCATAAGTTACGGTAACACCTGTTTCCGTTTCAGTAACACCTTTAGCAAGGGCCTTGGTAATAATCTCAGCACCCTTTTTCTTTAGGTTACGCTTTACAAGTGCGGACATTTGCTTTTCAAATCCACCCAAGATTTCATCTGTACCTTCTAAAATGGTCACCTGTGTACCAAAGCTAGCATAGGCCCCGCCTAATTCGGTACCAATATAGCCTCCGCCAATGACAACAATCTTACCTGGTATTTCAGTGAGCGCAAGAGCTCCAGTTGAATCAAGAACACGCTTAGTGTATTTAAAAGCAGGTAATTCAATAGGACGTGAGCCTGTTGCAATAATCGCATGCTTAAAATTGTACGTTTGTGCCGAGTTTTCATTCATTACCCGCAACGTATTTGCATCGACAAAATAAGCTTCTCCGCGAACGATATCAACTTTATTCCCTTTTAAAAGGCCTTCTACTCCGCCAGTTAGCTTTTTGACAACGCCAGCTTTCCATTCCTGTACCTTGGAAAAATCAACTTTAACATTTTCTACTGTAATACCAATATCATCAGAATGTTTAGCCACTTCATAACGATGACCTGCGGCAATTAGTGCTTTTGAAGGGATACAGCCGACATTTAAGCAAACCCCGCCTAAATTCCCTTTCTCTACAATGGTTACTTTTTGACCTAGTTGTGCAGCTCTAATTGCCGCAACATAACCTCCAGGTCCCGCACCAATGACAAGTGTATCGGTTTCAATTGGAAAATCTCCTACAACCATCTGTTTACGCCTCCATTAGCAATAATTCAGGATCGTTTAATAGTCGCTTAATATGATTTAATGCGTTTTGAGCAGTAGCTCCATCAATCATACGGTGATCGAAGCTTAATGATAATGCTAGTACTGGAGCTGCTACAATTTCGCCATCTCTCACAATTGGTTTCTCTGCGATGCGACCAATACCTAGAATTGCCACTTCAGGATGATTGATAACCGGTGTAAACCATTGTCCACCTGCAGATCCAATATTGGAAATCGTGCAAGATGCACCTTTCATTTCATCTGGAGCTAACTTGCCATCACGAGCTTTTCCAGCAAGCTCATTGATTTCATTTGAAATCGTAAAAACAGATTTCCGGTCGGCATCCTTTACTACTGGCACCAATAAACCTTTTTCAGTATCAGCTGCAATTCCAATGTTGTAGTAATGCTTATGAATAATTTCACCAGCAGCATCATCTAATGAAGTATTTAATGCTGGGAACTCTCTTAATGCACTAGTTAAAGCTTTGACCACATAAGGTAAGAAAGTTAACTTAATTCCTTTGGCTGCAGCCACTTCTTTGAATTTTTTACGATGAGCAACTAACTTTGTCACATCAACCTCATCCATTAAAGTCACATGTGGTGCTGTATGCTTGGAATTAACCATCGCCTTCGCAATAGCCTTACGGATTCCAGACATCTTCTCACGAGTCTCCGGATATTGTCCTTGTGGAATCGTTGCTACAACTGGTGTTTTCTCTTCTGTTGATGCTAAAGCAACTTGGTCTACTGTTTTATCTTCTGCAACGACTTGAGCTGCACCGCCACTTAAGAAGCTATCAATATCTTCTTTTAAGATACGGCCATTTTTACCTGAACCTTGAACACGGAGAAGATCGACACCTTTTTCACGGGCATACTTTCTTACTGAAGGCATCGCAATAACTCGTCTATTTGGGTCAACTGTCTCCTGTGTTTGGGCAATGGCAGCTCCTGTAGTGCTTTCGTTACTTAGAGTTGTCGTTGCTTGAGGTTCTGGTTTTACCTCTTCTTGCTTTGGAGCATCGTCATGGTGATCATCACCTTTAAACTTTAAATGTTCGTACCCAGGTGCATCAAAGGTAATTAAGGTTTGTCCAACGGTTGCAACGGTTCCTTCGGGTACTAATACATCTTCTACAGTTCCTGCTACTGGTGATGGAATTTCCACAACAGCTTTATCGTTTTGAACTTCACACAGGACATCATCTTCTTTTACTTTGTCGCCCTTTTTTACAAACCATTTAACTATTTCACCTTCATGGATACCTTCACCGATATCCGGTAGTTTAAATTGGAATGACACGGTTTTTCCTCCTTAATTCAGTCAGTATGAAAACTTTTACAAGAAAAGGGCAATAATTGCCCTTTAAATTAAAACTCGAGAACCTTTTTCGCTGTTTCAATGATATCTTTGAAGTTTGGTAACCAAACTGTTTCTGCTTGTGGGAAGGCAAATACAGTATCTGGTGCAGCAACACGCAATACTGGTGCTTCCAAACTTAGAATCGCACGATCATTGATTTCAGCAACTACTTGTGCAGCAATACCCGCTTGTTTCTGTGCTTCCTGTACCACAATTGCACGTCCAGTTTTTTCGACAGATGTAATAATTGTTTCAATGTCAAGTGGAGCGATAGTACGTAAATCTATAACCTCTACTGAACGCCCTTCTTTAGCTAGCTCTTCTGCAGCTTTTAATGACTCGTGAACCATTGCACCATATGTGACAATAGTTAGATCTGTTCCCTCACGCTTCACTTCTGCCTTTCCGATAGGGATGGTGTATTCTCCCTCTGGAACTTCCTGTCGGAAAGAACGGTATAGTTTCATATGCTCTAAGAAAATAACTGGATCATTATCACGGATAGCTGAAATTAATAAGCCTTTAGCATCATATGGTGTTGAAGGGATAATTACTTTTAAACCAGGTTGCTGAGCCATAAGCCCTTCAAGACTATCTGCATGCATTTCCGGTGTATGTACACCGCCGCCAAATGGGGAACGGATTGTAACAGGAGCATTATAACGTCCCCCTGAACGATAACGCATACGGGCCAACTGTCCGCTGATGGAATCCATTACTTCATATACAAAGCCAAAGAATTGAATTTCGGGTACCGGACGAAATCCTTGTAATGCAAGACCAATCGCTAATCCACCGATTCCAGATTCTGCAAGTGGAGTATCAAATACTCGTTCCTCTCCAAATTCCTTTTGAAGGCCTTCAGTAGCACGGAACACCCCACCATTAACCCCTACGTCTTCCCCAAAAATTAATACATTAGGGTCATTAGCTAGTTCGGTTCTTAACGCATCGGTGATGGCTTGAATCATAGTCATTTGCGCCATGTCTACTTCGACTCCTTCTCTTTGTAAATTTCATATTGTTCTTTTAGATTTTGTGGCATTTCTTCATACATAATCGAAATTAAGTCAGTTACCTTTTGCTTCGGAGCTTTATCTGCTTCCGCGATGGCTTCCTTAATATCTTCTTTTGCTTTTTCAATTACGTCATTTTCCATTTGTTCATTCCAAATTCCTTTTTTCTCTAGGAACTTACGGAATCTTACAAGTGGATCTTTCTTTTCCCATTCATTATCTAATTCTGCTGTACGATATCGTGTTGGATCATCTCCAGCCATAGTGTGAGGACCATAACGATAGGTTAATGTTTCGATTAAGGTAGGACCTTCACCATTAATTGCACGTTCACGCGCTTCACGTACAGCTGCATATACTGCTAGTGGGTCCATTCCATCAACTTGAATTCCCGGAATTCCTGCTGCAACAGCTTTTTGGGCAATGGTATTAGCCGCTGATTGTTTTTCTACAGGGGTTGAAATGGCAAAACGATTATTTTGAACGACGAAAATGGCTGGTGCTTTGTAGGCGCCGGCAAAATTAATACCTTCGTAGAAATCACCTTGCGAGGAGCCTCCATCACCTGTATAAGTAATGGCAACAGCTTTTACTCCACGCTTCTTCATACCTAGAGCAACGCCTGCTGCTTGAATATATTGAGCTCCGATAATAATTTGTGGCGGTAATGCATTTACTCCCTCAGGAATTTGTCCGCCTTCAAAATGACCTCTTGACCACAGGAACGCTTTTGCTAACGGTAGGCCATGCCAAATCATTTGAGGAACATCACGATAGCCTGGGAGAATATAATCTTCTTTTTCTAAAGCATACTGGGATGCTAACTGAGAAGCTTCTTGCCCTGCCGTTGGCGCATAAAACCCTAAACGCCCTTGACGGTTTAAAGAAATAGAACGCTGATCTAAAATACGTGTATAGACCATTCTTCTCATTAATTCCTGGAGTTGTTCATCATTTAAATCAGGCATTGCACTTTCATTAACGATTTCGCCTTGTTCATTCAATATTTGAAGTGTTTGAAATTGTTGACTCACATTGTCGGACTGGGCAGCTGCATCAAATAATGCTTTTTTTACGTTAGAAGCCATATTACGTCACCTCTTCCTTTCTATTAAGAAAAAATAAATTTTATAATACGAATTTCCTACTTAGATTACCCAAGAAACCATTTAATTAGAAACGAAATGATTGAATCATTTTTATGCGACACCCTAGTTTTCCACAGAACAATTAAAACTAATACATTTTCAATTATATATGTATATCCTATTCTGTATTAATGGTTTTTGATATTAAAGTAGTACAATTTTTTCTACGATTTTAAGTTTACATTAAGTAAGAAATATCGTCAATTGTTTAGTGTTTTTAATTTTTCACTATGGATATATAGTTTATAAACATATAATATTTTATATCTGTATTATTTATTTTATAGTATCTGTATTATAATTAAAAAAAGAAATAGGGCAGATGGTATCTGTCCTATTTCTTTGATTCAATATTTAGACCTGCTTTTTGATAGAAGATTAATTTTAATTGATTATATTCCTCTGTCTTTGCATTAAATTGATCATTTATTTTATGAATTTTCTTATAATTTGCATTAATTTCATTAATTTGGCTTTCTAACTTTTCCATTGTCACATCTTGATTTTTAAAAAGATTATATAATTCTTTGTCTAAATCTAATGCTTTTGAATAAGCCGATTGCAATTCTGTGTGGAGAGCATATCTTTCCATCATCACATCATACGATTGTACCGCACTCTGTTGCAACTCTGGTTCATTTAACTTTTCAATTAACGGCTTTACTTCTTCAAATTGCTGTTTGGATTGTTCGATGCTTTCTGTTTCAGAATCCATCAATGCTGCTCGGTTCTCAACTGACTTCAAGGCCACGTCAGCTAATTGAGCAATTTGTTCTGATTCCTTCATACCTAATGAAATTATTTGATCATATAATTGTTTTTCCTTTTTTTCAGCTTGTACTAAAGGAAGCTGTTGTGTTTCAAACGTTTTCTCAGCAATAACCACCTTTTCCATTATCTCATAGATTTTTTCTGGTATTGCTTTTTGATTAAAGCATCCACTAAGTAGCATAAGATTACTTAATAAAATAAAGAAAATAGCAAGACTTTTTTTCATTTGAACCATTATGATCCCCCCTAATATAATTATTACATACCAATAGTCAGTTAACAATTATCGTATTGTTTGATAAACTATATGGAGATAATGCAAGATGAGGAGTGATTACTCGCATGTTAACAACAAAAGATATCATTCGTGATGGCCATCCGACTTTAAGAAAAATTGCTGAAGAGGTCAAATTCCCTGTCTCGGATGAGGATAAACAAATTCTCCACAGCCTTTTAGAATATGTAAAAAATAGTCAAGACCTTGAAATCGCTCTTCAATATAACCTTCGTCCCGGGATTGGATTAGCAGCGCCGCAAATTAATGTTTCAAAACGAATGATTGCTGTTCATGTAAAAGATGAAAAAGATCAGCTATATAGTTACGCACTTATAAATCCCAAAATCATTAGTCATTCTGTTGAAAAGTCTTATTTGACATCAGGGGAAGGCTGTCTTTCTGTTGATGAAAATATACCTGGTTATGTTCCTCGTTACGCGAGAATTACAGTTAAAGGTTATGATGAGGATGGTAACGAAGTTAAATTGCGACTAAAAGGCCTACCAGCTATAGTTTTCCAACATGAAATTGATCATTTAAACGGAATTATGTTTTATGATTATATTGATAAAACAGACAAATTTAAAGAAATTGAAAATGCTATTGCCATTGACAGATAGACGTTTTCGAAAAGATTGACGATTCGTCAGTCTTTTATTTTTATTTTTGTCTGAATTTCAACATTCCAATTAATTCCACCAGCAAGAGTGAAAAAAATTGTCAAACTATCATATAATATAGTAAAGAGAGAAGGTCGATTTCAAACAAATTTTCATTTAACTAGCATCCCCTTCTTTACATTGGACAAGGATTGTTTAAAATAGGAAGTAAGGAGATGATCCACCATGTTAAAGAAGCTACGTGAAAAGCTTTTAAAACAGTGGAAAGATTTATTGAGAAAAAAAACAATTGCTTAAAAAAGAATTTTTCTTAGTTGAGCCCTTCAAACTTGCGAAGGGCTCCTTCCTTATTGTAAATTAAATCAGACTATTTAAATGAAAAATCAACCAATAAAAGAAAATACATGAAAAAGAAGGTATTTTCTTATATAATAGAAAAAGTTTAATTGGAGTTAGGAGCGAATAAAATGATTTATAAAGTTTACTATCAAGAAGCCGTAACAGAAGTACCTGTTCGTGAAAAGACAAAAACACTTTATGTTGAAGCAAACTTTGAAAGGGAAGTACGCAGTAAGCTGGCAGACCGCGGTTATAACATCGAGTTCATCGAGGCGGTTCAAGGTGCCTATTTAAAATATGAAAAAGAAAATGAAGATTTTAACGTATTGGAGATCGGATAATTTATGAAATTTGTAAAGAATGACCAAACAGCTGTATTTGCATTAGGTGGTCTAGGAGAAATCGGTAAAAATACCTATGCAGTTCAATTTCAGGATGAAATAATTGTGATAGATGCAGGTATTAAATTTCCAGAAGATGAGCTTTTGGGGATAGACTATGTCATTCCTGATTATTCTTATTTAGTTAAAAACGAAGATAAAATCAAGGGATTATTCGTCACACATGGCCATGAGGATCATATTGGCGGAATTCCCTATTTATTAAGGGAAGTTAATATCCCGATTTACGGTGGAAAGCTTGCCCTCGGTTTTATTCGCAATAAATTGGAAGAGCATGGTCTTTTAAGAAATGCAAAGTTAATCGAAATCAAAGAAGAGGATGTTATAAAATTTCGAAAAACCTCAGTATCCTTTTTTAGAACTACACATAGTATTCCAGATACTTATGGAATTGTTGTCAAAACACCAAATGGGCAAATTGTTCACACTGGGGATTTTAAATTTGATTTTACCCCAGTTGGTGAACCAGCCAACTTAACTAAAATGGCAGAAATCGGTAAAGAAGGAGTGCTTTGTCTTCTTTCTGATAGTACGAATAGTGAAATTCCGAATTTCACTATGTCAGAGCGTCGGGTTGGTGAAAGTATTCAAGATATCTTCCGTAAAGTCGAAGGAAGAATTATTTTTGCGACCTTTGCCTCTAATATCCACCGCCTTCAGCAAGTAGTAGAAGCTGCTGTGCAAAATGGTAGAAAAATAGCTGTTTTTGGGAGAAGTATGGAAGCGGCCATTACAATTGGACAAGATTTAGGTTACATTGTCGCTCCTAAAGATACATTTATCGATGCACAGCAGATTAATCGTCTTCCCGCTAACCAAGTGACGATATTATGCACTGGTAGCCAAGGTGAATCAATGGCTGCCCTCTCAAGGATTGCAAGTGGGACACATCGTCAAATTCAAATTATTCCTGGTGATACGGTTGTGTTCTCATCTTCACCGATTCCTGGAAATACGATTAGTGTAAGCCGTACCATTAATATGCTTTTTAAAGCGGGAGCGGATGTCATCCATGGTCCTTTAAGCGATATTCATACTTCTGGACACGGTGGTCAAGAAGAACAAAAACTAATGTTAAGATTAATTAAACCGAAGTTTTTTATGCCAATTCATGGGGAATATCGGATGCAAAAAATGCATTCAAAATTAGCTATTGACTGTGGAGTTCCTGAAGAAAATTGCTTTATCATGGATAATGGGGAAGTTTTAGCACTTTCCGAAGATAGCGCACAAATCGCAGGAAAAGTCCCATCCGGCGTAGTTTATATCGATGGTAGCGGTATTGGTGACATTGGAAATATCGTTTTAAGAGATCGGAGAATCCTTTCTGAAGAGGGATTAGTTGTTGTTGTTGTAAGTGTTAATATGAAAGAATCAAAAATTGCCTCAGGACCAGATATTATCTCTCGTGGATTTGTCTATATGCGCGAATCTGGAGATTTAATTAATGAAGCACAAAATTTATTGTCGAAACATTTAACAAAAGTAATTGCTGACCGAAAAACTACCCAATGGTCTGAAATCAAAAATGAAATTAGCGATACGCTATCGCCATTTTTATATGAAAAAACGAAACGTCGTCCAATGATTCTCCCTATTATTATGGAGGTTTAATCACGACTCTACCCAGCAACTTCATGCTGGGTTTTATTATTTGCAAATAAACGATGGAAACAACGCCACTTAAGAGCAATATGATAAAAGGGAAGTATCACGAAAGGGTGATTGTATGGCGGTTGTAAGTGCAAGAGAAGCCGATATCGATTTATTAGCAAGGCTGCTTAGAGCAGAGGCAGAGGGTGAGGGCAATCAGGGTATGCTAATGGTCGGGAACGTTGGAATTAATCGAATCCGGGCCAACTGCTCCGATTTTAAAGGGATTCGTACTATTCCACAAATGATTTATCAGCCTAAAGCTTTTGAGGCAACTACTAAAGGTTATTTTTATCAGCGGGCAAGAGAAAATGAAAAACAGTTAGCTAGAAGAGTAATAAAAGGCGAAAGAATCTGGCCAGCAAGATTCAGTTTATGGTATTTTCGCCCACCAGGGGATTGTCCGCCAACCTGGTATAATCAACCTCATGTCGGAAGATTTAAACGACATTGTTTCTATGAACCGACAGGTGCCGAGTGTGAAAACGTCTATAACACGTTTTAAATAAAGAAGGTACATGCTAATCTTTGCATGTACCTTCTTTATTTATTGAATGACTTTCTTCTCAAAACGGTTTATATCGGCATCTGCACCGATTACAATTAATATGTCCCCTTTACGGATGACCTCGCTTGCTTGAGGTGAAACTAAAATATCCTCACCTCTTTTCATCGCTACGATATTGATACCGTATTTCGCGCGGATGTCAAGATCAATGAGAGAATGTCCGTCTAATTTATCGCTAGCTACAATCTCAACAATGCTATGTTGGTCTGAAAGTTCCAAGTAGTCAAGAACACTGTTGGATATGATGTTATTGGCAATTCTTCTCCCCATGTCTCTCTCAGGATGTACGACATGGTCGGCTCCTATTTTAAGAAGTACCTTTTCATGATAATCATTTTGTGCCTTGACTGTAATATTTTTAACACCTAATTCCTTTAAAATGAGCGTGGTCAAAATACTTGATTGAATATCGTCACCAATAGCAACAATCACATGGTCAAAATTACGGATTCCAAGGCTCTTAAGTACGTTTTCATCGGTTGTATCTCCAACCACAGCATGAGAAGCAATCATGGTAAACTGGTTAACACGGTCTTCATTACTATCGATCGCCATTACTTCAGCCCCTTGCTCTGAAAGCGCCCGGCAGATGCTTCCCCCAAATCGCCCCAACCCAATTACCGCAAATTCCTTTTTCACGTTTATTCCTCCAGCTAATTAAGCAATATGTATTCATTTTAGCATATATAAAAACACAAACAACCCCATAAGAAAAGACGTGTGAAAACAAATCTAATCACACGTCCAAATAATTTAACTTGCATTATAGACTTGGAATTGAGCATTTACAAGTTGGCTATATTCCCCACCAAGCTGCATCAGCTGCTGATGATTTCCACTTTCGATAATCTCCCCATGGTCTAACACAAAAATATGGTCAGCATCACGAATCGTCGATAATCGGTGAGCAATAATAATGGCTGTTCTGTCCTTTAATAGTGTACGTAAGGCATTTTGAATCTTTAATTCCGTTTCTGTATCAATGCTTGCCGTCGCCTCATCTAATATTAATATCTTTGGATCAGCTAATAAGGAACGAGCAAATGATAATAATTGTCTCTCACCAACAGATAACACATTTCCACGTTCTTCTACTTCCGTCAAATAGCCATTTGGAAGCTTTTCAATAAAGAAATTTGCACCAACAGCCTCAGCTGCCCTTTTGATCTCTTCATCCGTTGCATCCGGCTTACCAAAACGGATATTTTCCATAATAGTTCCGGAAAAAATAAATGTATCCTGTAATACAACACTGATTTGGTGACGCAGACTTTTTAAAGAAATATCTTTAATATTTACACCATCTATTTTTACTACACCACTAGTTGCGTCATAGAATCGACTAACTAGATTGGCAATCGTCGTCTTCCCAGATCCAGTATGTCCGACTAAGGCAATGGTTTGACCAGCCTTTATCGCAAGGTTAATCCCTTTTAACGCGGAACGTTTTTCATCATAAGAAAAGACGACATCTTCAAATTCTATTTGTCCTTTAATTTGATCCAAATGAAGTGGGTTTTCCTTTTCTGCTACTAATGGTTTCTCATCTAAAAACTCAAAAATCCTTTCCGAAGAAGCCATACCCATTAGTAGTTGGTTATAAACCTGTCCAAGCCTTGAAATTGGCTCCCAAAACATCCCTAAATAAAAAGCAAAAGAAACAAATTCCCCAATGGAAAGAGAGTTATCCTGAATTAGACTAGCTCCAAACCAAATTAACACAGCTGTGCCAAGAGCATTGGTCATTTCTACAAACGGTCTAAACATCGCATTTTTTTGTGAGGCAATTCGCCAAGATTCGTACGTTTCCCAATTCACCCCATCAAAAAAGGACATATTTTCTCTTTCTTGAGTAAAAGATTGTGTCACTCTTATCCCCTGGATGCTTTCATTCAAATGTGAATTCATTTTTGCTTGTTTCAAACGAACTAGCTGCCATGCCCTACGAATATTTTTTCGCAAACTCGTCGAAATGAAGAACATAATTGGCAGAATGAGTAGGACAGCAATTGCAAGTGAAGGACTTAAGCTAAATAAGATAATAATGATTCCAACTAGCAAAACAATATCCATTAGCAGATTGATTGCTCCATTTGTAAACAATTCCTGCAACGAGTTAATATCATTCATGATTCTCACTAAAATTGACCCAGCTGAACGCTGATCAAAGAACCGGTGAGATAAGCCTTGTACATGGGTAAATAAATGCTTTCTAAGGTCAAAAATGACACTTTGTCCGAGCTCATTCATCCATTTGATTCGAAAGATATTGGCTACGTAATTGGCAACGTATAAAGAGCCAATGATGGCAATTAAGACAGTTAACAATCCTACATCCTTTTGAACAATTGCTTTATCAAAAGTATATACTCCGATAAGGGTTGGTATCGCTAAACGTACTAGCGTGGTAATGATAACCATTGCAATAGATAAAGGTAATAGGTTTTTGCGGTATGGTTTCATATAACTGAATAAGCGAAGCATTTGTTTCCAGTTAAAAGGCTTATCAATGACTTGATCTGTAGAATAATGAAATCGTTTTAAGACGTTTTCGTTAATTTTTTTCTTTTGCATTACACATTGCACCTCCTTTTATTCATCCTGCTTGTGTTGGTAGATTGACTAGTTGATCCTTATATTGAATTTCGTAAATACGTTGGTATAAACCTTGATTGTTAACGAGCGTGTCATGAGTACCTCTTTCAGCGATCCGGCCGTTTTCTAATACTAAAATTTCATCTGCATGCTTCAGGGAAGAAATTCGATGGGCAATAATAAACGTAGTTCTATTTTTCATTACCTCCACTAAAGCCTTTTGGATTTTGTGTTCAGTCTCCATATCAACTGCACTTGTTGCATCATCAAGGACTAAAATACTTGGATCTACACAAATCGCTCTAGCAATCGCAATCCGTTGTTTTTGGCCACCTGATAGCCCCATTCCCCGTTCACCAAGGATCGTATCGTATCCATCAGGGAGCTCCATTATAAAGTCATGAGCTTGAGCACGTTTGGCGGCATCGATAATTTGTTCCATTGGAGCATCCGGATTACCATAAGAGATATTTGCTTTGATGGATGAAGAAAATAAAAATGATTCCTGTAAAACAAAGCCAATATTTTTCCGTAAAGATAATAGACTATATTCAGTTATTGCACGACCATCAATATAGATTTCCCCACTCACAGGTTCATAAAAACGTGTCATCAGTTGGGTTAAACTTGTTTTCCCTGCACCTGTCGAACCAATTAAACCTACCACTTTTCCTTGGTGTGCACTGAAGGATATATCGTAAAGAGCGTCTTCAGTGTCCTCAGCATAGCTTAGAGTCACATTACGAAATTCTACTTCCCCATGCAGTTTGTCGATTTCTACAGCTCCTGGTCGCTCAACAATTTGTTTCTCCTCTTCTAAAACCTCTAACAACCTTTCACCGGAAGCTTTAGCTTGAGAAAACATATTAATAACGAAACCTAAGTTAACAATTGGCCAAATGATATACCAAACAAGACTATAAAAAGCAACCAATTCCCCTGGTCTTAAGCTGCCATTAATAACTAAATAACCACCAAATGATAATAAGAAAACGACGCTCAAATTTCCTAAAAACTCCATTAACGGGAAATACTTAGCCCAAATAATTGAGGTTGATAAATAACTATCCTTATAATCACCATTGGAGTTATTAAATTTACCGATTTCAAATTCTTCCCGAGATAATGATTTAACTGTATTGATTCCACTAATGTTTTCCTGAACCTTTGTATTCAATTTCCCAAAAGATTTTCGAATCCCCCGAAAGGCTGGGTGAACGGCTCGATCGAATTTATAAACAACTATTCCTAAGAAAGGTAAAGTTATCAATGTCACAAACGTTAAAGCGATAGAATAATAGAACATAACACCAAAACTAATCGCAATTAATAAAACTAGTCTGATTAGTTCAGAGATCCCAAAGGAAAGAAAAAAGCGAAATCCTTCGACATCGGCTGTTAATCGTGACATTAAGTCTCCAGTTTTAGCATTATCATAGTAACGAAATGGTAAAAACTGCAATTTTTTATATAATGCATTTCGAAGCGAAAAAACAGCTTTTATTCCAAATAAATCACCGTAATATTGATTTATGTATGTTGCGACCCCTTTAATGACCATTAGTAGAATAAAGCCAATTGCCAAATATGGAACCCAGTTATATTTTTGCCCCAGTACAACTTCATCTATTGTTAATTGCAAAATAATCGGGTAAACCGTTGTAATGACAGTTAACAATAGTAAAAATACAATCGACCATATAAAATACTTTAAAAACGGCAAATAGTAGGGTTTTAATTTCTTAAATGTATCCATGATGGCCCTCCTTTGTTAGAAATTTTTTAATTTTAAAAATAAGAACATAAATATAAATATATCGGGTTTCGAAGTAATTTACCAGTATTTTGTTTAAAAAATATTGAAAAAGAAAAAACCGACAAGAAGTATTGTCGGTTTTTTCTTTATTCAGCTTTATCTAATTCATCAAGTACACGATTGACACGCTTTTCTAACATTTTCATCCCACTTCCACCCGCTTGGAAGTGACGGAGATTCCCGTCCTTATCAAACACATAGTAGGCTGGAACATATTGATTTTCAAATGCTTCTGTTAACTTATGTTCGCTATCAACAAAAATTGGTTGAGTAATTCCGTGTTCTGCAGCAGTCTTTTTAATTTCTTCGAGGTTTAGATCTTCCTCAGATCTTGGCATATGGACAGCAACTACATTAAGCTTGTCACGATATTGATCACGGAACTGATTAACTTGTGGCATTGCTTCCTTACATAAGTAACAACTTACAGACCAGAAATGAATTAAAGTTGGTTTTTCACCAACCAATTGCTCTTTTGTTACTTCGGCATTTAACCATTCGGTTGCCCCAGTTAATTCCGGCATTGGCTCGCGTAATTTCATCTTTATCTCTCCCTTGTAAAAAGACCTAACTTAAGAGTTAGGTCTAAATAATATTTATACTTTTAAAGTTGCTTGACCTGGCTTCCAGTTAGCTGGGCAAAGTCCACCAGTTTGCAGTGCTTGTAACACGCGAAGTGTTTCGTCCACATCACGGCCGATATTGTTGTGGTTGACAACAGAATACATTAATTCGCCTTTCGGGCTAATGATGAATAATCCACGAAGCGCAATACCTTCTTCTTCAATTAAAACACCATATTCGCGAGAAACCACGTGATTTGTATCAGCCGCTAATGCGTAATTTAAATCACCAAGACCATTGTCTTTACGATCTGTGTTTATCCAAGCAAGGTGAGTATGAATTGTATCAGTTGATACGCCAATTACTACTGCATCTAAATCTTCGAATTCATCATGACGATCAGAAAGAGCTGTGATTTCAGTTGGGCAAACGAAAGTAAAATCCATTGGATAGAAGAAAAGAACAGTCCATTTATCGTTTTTCATGTTTTCTTCAAGGCTTACTTTTCCAAATTTTTTGTCAGCTAATACTGCGTCCATTTCAAAACGCGGTGCTTGTTTTCCTACCATACGTTCTGGCATATCTAATCCCTCCAAATAAAAAATAATTGAGCTATTATGTATTTATTTTCCCCTCAACATTTTCCATTATAGAGGATGTTTACATTTGAGTCAATGTTAGGTAATAATTACTTTAATTAATTATTTATTTACCATCTTTAAATTGAAGGTATTCTTTAATAAAGGTAATCGCTTTATCAATGGCTAGTTCATTGGGGTTGAGCTTAGCATGGTGAAGCCCATAATCGGATGCTACACCTAGCCAAAACATAAAACCAGGGATTCGTTCTATCATATATCCGAAATCTTCCCCTGTCATTGCCTCGCGACATTCAAAAAGGGTCATTTCACTGTGCTGTTTGGTGAATTCCATAAACTCTTTTGTCATTTCCTCATGATTATATACCTGATGGTACATACAACCAAAATCGATTGTGGCAGTACATTCAAATCCTACTTCAATCCCTTTGACAATTGCTTCAACCCGTTTTTTTACTTTTTTCATTGATTCAACTGATAACGTCCGTATTGTACCTTCTAAACGAGCATTTTCAGCAATGATATTTTGTACTGTCCCACCAGTAATTTTTCCAATTGTAATAACAGCACTATCGAGAGGGTCAATATTTCTGGCAATTACCGTTTGTAACTGTGTAACTAACGCACAAGCTGCCACGACCATATCATTTGTGTTATGAGGATAAGCGGCATGTCCACCCGTTCCTTTTAAATCAATAAACAATTCAGATGTATTAGCAAATAGGAGACCTTCCCTTACCGCAACTGTACCGACAGGATATTCAGGCGCGATATGAAGGGCAAAAATCATGTCGGGTAGCCAATCCTGCATAATATCAGAATTTAACATAGGTTCTGCCCCACCCGGTCCTTCTTCTGCCGGTTGAAAAATAAATAATAAATTATCATTGATAGGATTTTGTACAAAATGTGTTAAGACTCCTAAAGCAATGCTCATATGGAAATCATGACCACAAGCATGCATTTTGCCTTCATGAGTAGACTGAAACGCAAAATTTGTCTCTTCTTTAATTGGCAACCCATCCATGTCTGCACGATACCCAATTGTTTTCTTTGGTTGCAATCCCTTTACTTTGACAAAAAGTCCAGTTTTCCATTTTTTTATGGCTAATCTTTCATTTGGCAATGTTGATAGGTATTGTAATAAATAACTTTGAGTTTTAAATTCCTGGTATCCTAGTTCAGGAATTTGATGCAGATCTCTTCTTATGGCGATAAAAGGATTCATTTTCTACCTCCTATTAGAAAAGCGTGGAAGGCTCCACGCTTTTGTTAGTTAACTTTAAAGTTGTCTTAACTCTTGTTTGATTTCTGTTTTTGATTTGGTCTTTTCATCAATTTGTTTAATGACACGAGCCGGAGTACCTGCGACAACTGTGTACGGTGGAACGTCTTCAATAACCACAGCACCTGCAGCCACAACTGCACCCTTTCCTACTGTACAGCCTTCTAAAACAACTGCATTAGCACCAATAACAACATCATCTTCAACAATTACTGGCTTTGCAGAAGGTGGTTCAATTACCCCTGCTAAAACCGTACCCGCACCAATATGGCAATTCTTACCAACGGTTGCGCGCCCGCCTAATACCACATTCATATCAATCATTGTACCTTCACCAATAACGGCACCGATATTTATTGTAGCCCCCATCATAATGACAGCATTATCACCAATTTCAACCTGATCTCTGATTGTTGCACCAGGCTCGATTCTCGCTTTGATATTTTTTGTATCTAATAAAGGAATTGCCGAATTACGACGGTCATTCTCCACCACATAATCTTCAATTTTATCTTTATGTTCTTGTAAAGCTATGTTAATTTCTGCCCATTCACCAAAAACAACTCCTGTATTTCCAGTAATAAACGTTTTTGATGCAGTGCCAAAATCGATATCATCAAGATTTCCTTTTATGTAAACTTTTACTGGTGTTGCTTTTTTGCTATTTTGAATAAACGAGATAATCTCGTTTGCATCCATCATTTTCAATTCATATTCCTCCCTATGGTGTTTTACTAGTTCATACTTTAACAAACATCGATTTTTTAGACAAGTAAATAATTTTATTATTCTTTAGCCAGTGCAATAAATTCTTGAATAACTTCGACAAAGGCTTTAACCTGCTTTAATTCAAAGGCGGATTCATAGCCCAGTAGCCATGTATCACGACTTAAATGTTCTCCGTGTTCATCCAACAATGGTACCTTAAAGATATCTTTTTCGGCTCCATTTAGGGTAATGGCAGGTAAAATAGCATATCCGATTCCATTAAAAGTCATTTGTTTACAAGTTTCAATTTGGTCAACAATAACAGTGCGTTTTGGTGTGGATTGGAACTTACGATGCCACCAGTCCTGGATTTCCTGATAATAATTGGAATCACTTTTAAATTGGATAAATGGCCGATCTGTTTCTAAAACTTGTTCTGGATTCGATATTTCAGTGTCAACCAAATAAAGGCCATCTTTAAACAGATGTATTTTTACTCCCTTCCAATCTGGAGTACCTCTAATAATACCGATATGTACTTGATCCTCATACATGGCTTTTAATATTTCACTACTCCACCCGGTTATTAACGATATTTTTGCTTGTGGATACCGTTGTATAAACATCTTCAGGACTTGTGGTAACCAGTTTTGACCAACTATGGAAGCGACGGCAATTTTCAAGGTTCCATGAACCTCATTTTGAAGAGCATACAGTGCCTCACGTACCTCTTCTTCCCTTTTTAAAGTAACTTTTACAAAATTAATCACATGCTCTCCCTCAGGTGTTAATGATAAGCCTTTTTGAGAGCGAATAAACAGCTTGGCTCCCCATTCCTTCTCAATATTTTGCAGGCGCTGTGATAGGGCAGGTTGGGTAACAAAAAGACGTTCAGCCGCTTTTCTCATATTCATTTCCTGGGCAAGTACAGCTAATAATTGAAATTCAGAAAGAGATGACATTTAATCCCCTCATTATTAAATATTTTAAAAAAACTCCGTTTCTACGAACGGAGTCTTTGAAGCAATCATCTATGGCGTTTTTAATACTTTGCTTGTTTGAAAAGTAATTTTAAGAAAGCCCTTCTCGTTAAAATCCCTTCAAAATATCCATCTTGATTTTCTACACAGACAAATGGATGGTTAATTAATAGTTCTAGTCCGTCTATAGGGGAACCATGTAACGGTATTCGTGGGATTGAAGCATTCATGACATGTTCTACTCTATTTTTTTCGAGTTTTTCAAATTCAATGCGTTCAAGGCCCAATATAGAGTCTAAAATAACTGGTGTACTGATTAATCCCTTTAATTTATAATCTGTATCCAAGACAGGTATTGCCGTATAACCGCTCTTTGTTAGAACTAGCAATGCATGCTCAAGAGTATTCCCCATCTGCACATGAGCTACTTTTTCAGAAGGGATCATTAATTCCTGTATTTTATATTGAAAAAATTCACTTTCATATAGGTTGTTCATCATAATACCCCATTTTTCATATAAACTAAACCGCCTTCATTTTAACATAGAAACCTAGTTAATGGGGCTAAATAAATGATTAAAACATGTTCCTTTTCAAGTTTATTTTTTAAAAAGCAAAAAAGAGACCGGTAAATAAGGTCTCTTTATTATTGAATTAAATCAAAAATTTCAATAGTAATCATATCAATATTATCGAATTGATAACGTTTTGGTTTTTCCTTTTCATTATATATTTCTAATTCAAAGGTGGAAGTTTTAGGATGAAATGTAACCTGACATTTCTTTTCCCCATTTACTTCAAAATATCTTTGAGTGGATTCTCCTCCACTTGCTTGTTCTTGTAGGTTTTTTAAACGTGTCAAAATCCCTTGAAGTTGTGACATACTCTCTCTCCTTTCATACCGACCAGTACCTTTAGGTTTCTTCCCTTAACATGTTTTTATCCTAATATATCTTTTTCAAGATTTACCAACCAACATGCCAATATTAACAGAATAAATTAATTAGGTATGTTTGTACAAGTAAAAATTTTGAAAGGAGCCATTTTTTTTAAAATCGAGGGATTGTTAAAGGGCCATCCTTATAATTCTTTCAGGGATTTGATTCATAAGATAATTAGAAATTTTCCACTTATCCCCATCTTTTGATAACAAAATACCTTCATAATGGGAATCATACCCAACTGGACCTTGCTGTTTTTGCGGAAAATATTCAAATACATAAATTTCCTTTGGTTCAATAACGATCTTTGTGTACTCTGAATAATGAAAAAACGGAATATAATATTCCCCAAAATCTGTTCCATAAGTAAAATATTTACCGTTTTCCTCATGAAGATTTACATCTAAAAATTTTTGACTATAATCTTTAGAAAAATAAGGATCAAGGATGGAATTAATCTCCTCTATCGATCGATCTTCTTCACTTAAGGAGATTTGTGCCCTAAAGGCAGACTCCAGTAATTGAAATACCATCTCTCGTGATGGAATAACTTCTTCGTTAGCTTGAGGGGAGTCTGGTAAAAAATAAATGATAATGGCAGTGATCAATAAAAATGGCATGATTAATTTTTGCATTTTTTCCCCCTCTTTAAGTTTTTTAACTAACTAGTATATTCATTTTAACAATAAATTAGTCCAAATATTCAATAAAGCGTTCGTTAAATAGTGGCAGTATTAGACAGAAAAAATAAAAAAAGAGTCGAATAGCGACTCTTAAAATTTTAATTGATCGTATAAATAGTCATGACTAATATCCACAAAAATAAAATCTCTTTCATTTAGGATATAAGAAAAAGTACGAATTTGTTCCCCCGTTTCAATATCACTATAAAGATCAGATAAAATTCCTTTTTGCTCCTTTCTCATATAGATAATATTTTCCAAAAAAAATGGCCGCCAGCTCCAATTTTTATTAATGTATTCCTTTTGCAAAATCCATTTTTGATTTTGCTTTATTATATTGGCAGATTTTTGAAAACCATCCTCATCACAAACATATAAACGAAAGGCCATTTCATCGAATTCTTTACTAAGGATTGTTAACCACTCGTCATAAGTATCGAATTTTTTATTTTTGTTTAAAATTAATTGCACTTTATGCTGTAAAGAATCCCTTAATTCCATTAATGATAATAATTTTTTCTTTTCAAAAACAACAAACCCATGTATTTCCTTTTTTAATTGATCTCTTAAAAGATTTCTATCACTGAAGTGGTCAATTGGCTTTTGTAAGTAATAGCCTTGGTAGTAACGGCCACCATTTTTCCATGCAAACTGAAGTTGATGAACCATTTCAATATTTTCAAAAAGAAGAGTAGCACCAATTTTTCTTGCTAACATCGATAATGTAAATAATACGTCCTGAAAGGATCTTGAATTTTCAGTTGACCGTAATGTTTTTAAATTCACTTTAATGATTTCTGGAGAAAGCTGGCCAACTCGATCTAACTGACCACTTTCATCGCCAATTTTATCCATGGCGATTTTAATTCCATAGGTTCGATAATAATTAAATATGTGCTCTAGGTGGTCTACCTCGTCAACCCCTAAACTTCCTGAAATTTCTAAAACATAACGATCCAAACTAATCCCTAATTTTTCATATTCCTTTAAAATATTTAGAAAACTTTCCTCTTCATCATGAAGTAAAAGTTCCGCATTTCGATTAATAAATAATAAACATTCGTAATCTAAATGAATGGCTTGGTTTAAAGCCTTTTTTAGTACAATATTATCGACAAGTAGTCGATACTCCTCCGGTATTTGTTTGTCGCCAAAAAAATAACCAATGCTAATAATATCCTGCTTACTTTGATACCTGCCAAAAACTTCATAACCGATAATACGATGTTCATCCGCACTAAATATTGCTTGAAAATAAGGAAATACATTATCTAAATCCGTTAAGATATCCAGGGCATCCATCGAAAAACCTCCTTATCTTCCTAACATTATATTCATGATGTTTATCATATTTTTCATTCTGAACCAAAAGAAAACTAATTTAAATAATCTACGTTCAAACATATACTATGAATGCCATTCGAAAGGATGTGTTGACTTGAAAAGGCTCCATTTTTTTGTGGCAGTATTATCCTTAGTAAGTTTCTGTTTTGCAGAAAAAGTAAGTAATGCTACTGTACTACATCAATTCGAAAATAATAATCATACTCAATATACAAAAGTTTCATTGAATACTCCAGTAAATAACAATATCACTGTTCTTAGTCAGCCTGTTTCTAAATTGTTAAACGTCCCCTTAATAAACCAAAATCCAGAATTACGATATGGGTGTGAGGTGACAAGTTTAGCGATGGTTCTCCAATTTGCAGGTGTAAAAGTTAGTAAGCTAGAGCTTTACAAAAAGGTTAAAAAAGACCCAGACCCAATAAAAAGAGCAGCTAATGGCGATATTGTTTATTGGGGGGACCCTCACCAAGGGTTTGTTGGTGATATGACCGGGAAGCGGGCAGGCTATGCGGTATTTGATAAGCCTATTTCGCAGTTAGTTAATGATTATTTACCGGGAAGATCCGTAAATTTAACGAATCAACCCTTTGACAAAGTCCTACAGCATGTTTCAAAAGGTTATCCAGTTGTTATTTGGACCACTGGTGATTATCGCCTTCCTGACCGATGGGAGTCCTGGCGACATGGAACACAAACAATCAAAACACCTTTAGATTTACATGCCGTTGTTTTAGTTGGTTTCGATCAGCAAAATGTTTATTTAAATGATCCTCTTTCTAATCGTAAGAATGTTAAAGTCAATAAACAAAGGTTTATTAAGTCATGGGAAGCATTAAAATCTAGAGCGGTCTCCTATCAATAACAAGGGATTTTATGTCCCTTGTTATTTTTTAACTGAGATTTTTTACTTCTTTTTCATATCATTCTTTGTTAGTATTAATTAGGAATAAACAAGAGTAGGTTGGGTAAAGAATGACAAAAAAGAAGGTTTCAAGAAGATCATTCCTAAAACGAACGATTGGAACATTATTAACATTTTTTGGTGCTGGTTATGGGGGATATTTCTATGCTAACCAGATAGAACCTAGGTCCCTTGAGGTGAATTCATTAACTATAGAACATTCGGATATTCCCAAAAGCTTTGACGGCCTTAGAATTCTTCAGTTTAGTGACACACATCTAGGCTTTCATTATGATTTGAATCAATTTAAAGAGTTAATGTTAAAAATTAATCAATTGAAACCAGATATTATTCTGTTTACAGGTGACTTAATGGATGCACCTAACGAATACCCTTTTGCAGATGATATTATCCCACACTTAAAAAACCTCTCAGCCCCCTTTGGAAAATATGCTATCTATGGTAACCATGACCATGGGGGTTATGGCTCCAAGATTTATCGTTCTATTATGGAGTTATCGGATTTTGATTTATTATTAAATCAGTCTAGACAAGTAAAAATGGTAGATAATAGTAGCATTTCTCTTATTGGAATAGATGATGCCATGTTAGGTAAACCAAATTATAGGGAGGCTTTAAAAAACGTCCCTAATCATCATTATAAAATTTTACTCTCTCATGCTCCAGATCTTGCTGACGACTCGGTTGAATTGGGGGTACAGCTCCAGCTAAGTGGCCATAGTCATGGTGGGCAGATTAAATTACCCTTTATTGGTGCACTAATAACTCCCCCATTTGCTAAGAAATATCATGAAGGGATTTATGAAATTAGTCATTTAGAGAAACAATTAACATTATATGTTAATCGAGGGATTGGAACAACTCGTATGCCATTTCGATTTCTCTCTAAGCCTGAACTAACCATTTTTACCTTAAAATCAATGTAATAAAGAGGAAGGTCTTTCAATTGACCTTCCTTTTTTATTTTGTTTTCATTCAAAAAGTTTATATTTTAGTTTTTGTTTTTCCCCAAAATAGATATAATAGAATTAATAGATTTATGAAAGGAGTTTCAATTGTGGATCGAAAAAAGACATCCTCTATACTACTCGAGCCAACTCAAAGCAACCTCTCACAGGCTATCTTCACCGTGAATCGTCATGCAAAAACAGCTCCAAATCCTAGACAACTGTATTCACTTAAGCATGAGGCTATAAAAAAAATGCTTAAAGAAGGGAAAGCTAAAAAAGTAGGTCTGCATTTCTCCCAAAATCCCGGCAATAGTCAACAACGTTCAGATGTATTAGTGGTCTGTGGTGAATATACCTTTCACATTCCCCCTACAAAATCAGACTTTGCAGAATTGCCCCATCTAGGGAAATTAGATGATACTCGACGAAACCCTAAATCAACTCTTTCATTGAATCAAGCAAAACAGTTACTACAATACTATACTGGAATGAAAGAGCAACAAACCCTCACAAAGACCCAAAAGAATTACCATAAACCAATATTTAAGAAGCTAGGGGAAAGCTATTAAAAGGTGATTGAACACCTTTTAATAGCTTTCCTTATTTCATTTCTTGGCGCTTACGAATAAAAAATGTGTTTATCACTAAACTATAGATGAATTAAAAATGAGGTGATACAAAATGGATATTAATCGGGTTAAACAAATTCTATCATCTAGTGCAGATATTGAGGTGAAATATAATGGAACTTCGGTATGGATTGACGGATTAAATGAAGATGGAAGAACAGTTACAGTACACCTAAGAGGACCTCTTGAAGAACGGACTATCGTTGAAATTGGAGAATTAAGTGAAGAATAAGCAAAAGACGTGGATAGACACGTCTTTTGTTTTACCATTATGCGTCTTTTAACACTTCAACAATTTGTTTTTGATGATGAAGGTCATGGCCGATAAAATCTTTAAAATAATCACAGATTGTTAAGGTATGTCCCCCAATCGAAAAGGATATTTCTAAATCCTCTTCTCGTAACCTATCAATAACCTTGCTATACTTCTCTCGTACTGCAAGTATTTCTTCCAGTAATTGTTCTTTTGTGACGCCATTATGTGCATACGCTGCTGCCTCGTTATTAACCTGTTGAAAATCAGGAAACCCATCTAATGTTGCACCTTGTCTGAAGTACGGAAAATGCTGTCCTAGTGAATATCTGTCCCAATACAAAATATGAGATATAACAGCTGCGGTCGACCATTTTCCTGCTGACAAAGGTGCATACCAAATTTGATCATCAACACTTAACAGAGACTCTAGCCATTCATTAAAACTGTTATGGTGTTGCCTTATCTCAATTAGATTCATTATCTTTCCCCCCTTTTTCACCATAACTATTCCACAAATTTTTTGTATTTCCTTTTTTTAAAAAAATTATCATAATTAAATCTTTCTCATGTTAGAATAAGATATTATTAATTCGAAAAGGATGAATATTAAAAAGTGGAACATCTAATTAATTCCAGAGTAAAAGAGATTGAGATCTCAGGCATACGGAAATTTTTTAATCTTGTTTCAGGAACGAGAGATATGATTTCATTAACTATTGGCCAACCCGATTTTCCAACACCTGACCATGTAAAGGAGGCTGGAAAAAAAGCAATCGACTCCAATTTTACTTCCTATACTCATAATGCCGGCACACTTGAATTAAGAACAGCGGCCAGTGAGTTTGTCAAAAAAAAATATCAACTTATTTATCAACCTGAATCAGAAGTAATTGTAACGACTGGAGCGAGTGAAGCAATTGATATAGCTTTACGTACCATTCTTCAAGAAGGCGTTGAAGTCATTTTACCCGGACCTGTCTATCCTGGATATGAACCTATTATCCGTTTATGTGGAGCAATTCCAGTAACAGCAGATATACGAGGTAACCAATTTAGATTTACGGCAGAGGTAATAAAACCTTTCATTACCGAGAAAACTCGTTGTATTATATTGCCCTATCCTTCTAATCCCACTGGTGTCAGCCTAACAGAAGCTGAACTTAGAGAAATTGCCGAACTAGTTAGAGGCAAGGATATCTTTATTCTAGCAGATGAAATTTATAGTGAATTGAATTATGAACAAAATCATCAATCTATAGCACGATTTATTCGCGAACAAACGATTGTGATAAATGGACTATCAAAATCCCATTCGATGACTGGTTGGCGAATTGGCCTCCTATTTGCACCAAAAGAGATTGCTAATCATATTTTAAAAGTTCATCAATACAATGTGACATGCGCAACAACCATTTCACAAGCAGCTGCATTAGAAGCTCTGACGAATGGAATAAATGATGCCATTCCCATGAAGATGTCATATAAGGAAAGACGTGACTATGTCTATGCTAGGCTTATAGAAATGGGGCTAAATGTGGTAAAGCCTGAAGGAGCATTTTATTTCTTTGTCCAAATCCCCCAGGTATCATCTGAAATGAACTCATTTGACTTTTGCCTTTCATTAGTGGAAAAAGCAAAATTAGCAGTAGTACCAGGAAGTGCCTTTTCAGCTTTTGGTGAAGGGTATTTTAGGTTAAGTTATGCTTACTCCATGGAAACATTAAAAGAAGGATTAAATCGTCTAGAAACCTTTTTAAAAAATGAAAAAATGCCCTTATCTTAAGGGCATTTTTATTATCCTTTATACTCACCATTGTTTTTTGCAGCATTGGTTTTTTTAGCCTTATCTTTTTTAATTTTATTGGTAGCTGCACTACCAAATTCATGGGCAAATTCTTCATTTAATACTGCAGAATCAAACCCTTTTTTATTCTTTTGATCAGCATCATTCTTTTTGGTCTTTTTAGCCATCTTTAATGCCTCCTTCGTTTCAATCATCTTTATTATGAAAAAAGGAGACAGATATTATTCATTTACCAATATTTATATAGTGCCTGTGTACCGCTATTTTCTTCTCCATTATCGGCAAGTTCTTCATACATCTTTTTAGCTAGTGATAGCCCCGGAAGGTTTATCCCTAGATTTTCAGCCTCATCCAAGGCAATTTTCATATCTTTTATAAAATGTTTAATATAAAATCCTGGTGCGAAGTTCCCCTGTAGAATTCTTGGTGCTAAATTCGATAATGACCAACTTCCTGCTGCACCAGCCGATATCGACTGTAGGACCTTTTCAGGGTCCAAACCCGACTTTTTTGCGTAAACCAGAGCTTCACATACCCCAATCATATTAGAGGCAATCGCAATTTGATTACACATTTTCGTATGCTGCCCGGAACCAGTTTCGCCTTGAAAAACAATATTCGTACCTAATACGTTAAAAATAGGTAATAGGGCTTCAAAGGCTTCTTTGTCACCACCGACCATAATAGTAAGTTTACCGTCTCTTGCACCGATATCTCCTCCAGACACTGGCGCATCGAGGGCAAATACTCCCTTCTCCTTTGCTATTTCATAAATATTTTTTGCTAAAGAGGGGGTTGAGGTAGTCATATCAATCAGGTAAGCATTACTACGACAATTATGTATTAGTCCATTACTACTCAAATATACTTCTTCGACATCAGTAGGGTAGCCAACCATTGTAATCACAACATTCGCCAATTCTGCTACTGATTTTGGAGAGTCTGCCCATTTAGCACCTAAATCAAGAAGATTTTCGGCCTTTTCTTCTGTCCTAGTATAAACAATTAAAGAATAGCCTGCATTTATTAAGTTTTTTGCCATACTTTGCCCCATGACACCTAAACCAATAAATCCAATTATTGAATTTTTTAATGACAGCATTTTTTACACCTCTCGTTTCATGTAAACCTATTTTACCACTAAAAGAAAAGGGATGGCACTATGTGCCACCCCTAAACAAGCTAATTTTTTAAATTTGCTAATACATTCCAAACAAAGGTTAGAACTCCTAAAACCGTAAGCGTTGCTCCTACTGCCACCCCAGGTAAAACAGCTTCATTTCCTGTTAAAATCAATGTAGCAAGGGCAATCATCATGATTGGTAAGCCAATGTTATGCAACCAAAAGTGAGCCGTTCCTAAACGATTAGAACTTAGATTTGGGAATAGATGATAAATAATTCCAGTTAAAGTCAATGCTGTCCAACCAAGAAGATTTATATGCACATGTACGCCTTTTAATTCATATGAATGAGCAATAGACATATAATAACCCAACAAAACACCAATGGCAAAATATACAACTGAAATTTTTATTAAACGAATTCCCATCTCATCACTCCTTGGAAAATATTCACTTTTCTATAACAATATATGAACATATTCCTTTAACTAGAACCTTTTCCCTATGGGTAATAACCAAATAAAAACATTATTAGTGGGTATAATAAACTAAAAACACCAACCCTATGGTTAGTGCTTTATAGTCTCATTATTTTGCGAACACATGATTGCCGATTCTAACTGTTACCTGGCGTGATAAAATCCAATTACTTTTTGCCGTTTTAGGATTATAGAAAAATAAGGATCCCTTTCCTTTTCCCATTAAAGCAATTGCTTCATTAACAGCTTTTAAGGAAGCAGCATCCGCTGGTTGATTAATTTGTCCATTTTGAACTGGGGTAAATGCATAGTGACCATTTGAAATTTGATAGATTACTTGACGAACCGAGTTAGGAAAATCAGGACTTTTAACTCGATTTAAAATGACAGTCGCAACAGCAACCTTTCCACTGTATGGTTCTCCAAGTGCTTCTGCACGTACAAGACGTGCCATAAGATCTTTTTCTGCGGGTGAATAAATAGCATATGGGAGGACGATATTGTCTCCAGCATAGAGATACTTACTATTGTTTGCAGCCATTAAACTATTTAAAGGAACACCGAACCCTGTTGCAATTTTCCAATAGGTCTGACCAGATTGTACTTTATGTGTTGTTCCTGTAATGGCAGCTTCCGATTTTGAATTAAATGTAAATGCTGTTACTGAAAATATTAATGAAGTAGCAATTAGTAGTTTTTTAAATTTATTCATGAATGATTACCTCCTAGTATTTTCTCTGTTGTCTCTACTACTAGGCTAGCAAATGTAATATTTCTGTTCATGATACAAAATATGGAAGGATAAATTATTGGGTATTATCTCTTATTATGAATGACTTCTCTCCGCTAGAGTTAAATTTATCCAATAATTAAAAACTACCATAAATATCAATTATTAATAGAAATATCCATTACTATTACAAAAGGTTTCAATCATGTAACAATGATTAATTATATTACCTTCATACTAGTTCTTTTCATTTATGACTTAACTTCTTGGATTCTCAAGGTATTGATAAACAACAGATCCTCCCCTGCCGGCAATTCCACGAAAATGTTTAAAATCTTTGCGGTTAACAAGCACCTCCCGAAAGCTGAGAAAATCTTCTTTTGAGACATGGTACTCTGATAAAATGCCCTTTTTTAAACTTTCAAGTTGCTCATTAATAAAACTTTCATTCATTTTTATCAACACCCACTTTCTTGACGATACAAATTATCTTATAAGATGTAATTTATTCTGTCTAGCAAGGTAAATTTACGTTCTTATTAAAAATTTTCTGACAAATTAATGAAAATATCTTATACCTATGGTAAAATAAGCTAAAAACTTTTGACAATTTTTCAAAAATTGCCCTAAAGCCTTATTAATTATTGGTAAATTCCTTTACTAAAAGGAAAAAGTAGGTCAAACTAATAGTATTTTAACTAGTTAATAAAGGAGAGAGATTGGTTGAAAAAAGCAGAAGTGGGAAATGTCATTGAATTTAGAGAAGGTTTACGAGGGATTGTCGAGAAGGTAAATGAAAACTCTGTTATCGTTGATCTTACCTATATGGATAATTATCGAGATTTAGAGTTAGACCAACGAACTGTTGTTAATCATAAAAACTATAAAATTATAAATGAAACTGCCATTTAATTAAAACAAGCAGCTTGTTGGCTGCTTGTTTTATTTTTTTGTTTGAACATCATTAGCTAGTTCTTTAAATGATTTAACTTTTCCGTGTGGATGTTGGTCCTGTTTCCGAACTGTCCATGCTCTTTCTTGTTCGCGTTTATTTTTGCTCATTAGAGTATATCCTCCTCTATTTTTTGTAACAGTATTAGCATTTTCTATTACAGTGATGTTTAATCATCATTTTTTTATCTATTTTTTTTTGTTACAATTTAAAGTGGCTAAAAAGGAAAGGAGAATTTCTTATGAAAAAAATAAGACCTGATTTGCGGTTAATATTGGGATTAATGTTGGCCCATATTCTTTTATATATTACCTATCAAGATTATAAAGTTTTTTGGTATATGTACACTGCAAGCATGTTAATTTTGATCAGTTATTCCATTATCAAAGAGGAACTTGATGATCGAATGAGCATCCCCTTCTATTTAACGTATGGGGTTCTCTCTGGGTTATTTCTATTTATTATTATAAAAATGGCGCTGTATGGATTTAATCATCTTGAAATACCTATTCAGGGCGATATAAAAAAACTTTACAAACTATATTCCCCCTCATTATTTTGGCAATATCTCACTCTGATGCTAATTGTTGTTCCTGGAGAAGAAATATTTTGGCGTGGATTTGTTTTAAAAAGATTACTAAACGCAATTGGGAAATGGCAAAGTATTCTTCTCTCCTCACTCCTTTATGCGTCTATTAATATCTACTTAGGAGACTGGTATCTTATTCTTGGTACTTTTTTTGCTGGCCTTTTTTGGGGATGGTTATTCTTATGGAAACGTAGTATTCCACTTGTCATTGTTTCTCATCTAATATTTAATTTATTTATTTTCATTCTTTTTCCACTTCATTAAAATTTTTTGAAACATTTCCAGAAATGTTTCGTCTAATTAATGGAATAACTATGTTCCTTTGAAAATGTTGGGGGATAAGAAATGCAATTCGTTAAACCTAAATATATTATGTTTGTTATAGTGACTATACTTCTTATTAGTTGTTGGGAATTCTATTACAAGGAACATTTTCCTGTGGTAAGTAACTCTGCCAAAGAAACAGGTAATAGGATGATTCCGAAAAACAAAGAGTTGGTTCGCCTTATGGATCAAAGCCTCAATTATCAAATTCACAATAGAGTGATAGAAAAGACAGCTTTTCTTAAAAATAATGATATTCGACATTATTCCATGTATATCTTACCTGATTATCACTTGGTTCCAGGTAAAGACGGGGCTGACTATTTGTATTATACTACTAATAAAGACATTTATATGAAGATAGAATTCATACCAAAACATGTCCATTTAGCATTAATAAAAAATAACACGAAAAAGGAATTATCTAATCTAACGAACGGGATCATATTTGAATCCTCTTTGGAGAGCCAATATTTGGATGAATCCGTAAGGCTAGAGATTTTTAATGATCAAAAGATAATCAGTGCCTACTTGTTGCATTTTCCAGAAATGAAACTTAAACTTACCATTTTCACCCCCAGAAATGAAGATTTACGCGATCCTTTTATTCAGATGGCTAATACCATTATGCTGGACAGGACCATACAATAAAAAAAGCTGTGTTTTTAGGATATCCTTAAAACACAGCTTTTTATTTTTGTTTCGGTATTGGTTTCATCCATAATAGAATAATAAAAAGCAAACTAATATATCCAAAAAGTGGATATAAATAAGAGAGCAACGTCCCATAGTCAACAAGACTAATGAAATAGGTAATAATAAAAATAATCAACACGATTAGCATACTTGGTAATGATAAATATTTTTTCAGCTGCCGCTCAAGTCCAAAAATATTACCGATAACGGATGTAAATATTTCACCATATATAATGAAGATATAAATCCAATAAAGGCCTGATGCAAGATTTTTCATAATAACCGCCATTGGGATTTCATATGTCTCCAAATTGGGGAGCATAACAAGTGTGCTATGGCTTGATATTAAAATAAGTGTTAAAGCGGTACCACCTAATATTCCACCCCACTTAATCGTTATATCGTCATTTACTTCTGTAGCAATTGGTACAAGGACAGCTTGTGATAATCCTAGATTAAATGCGGTATATGAAAATGGTGCAAGTACTGTTTTCCATCCGTCTTCGGAGAATGGAATATATAAAAAAGAATCGAAAAAATGTGGTAATTTAATCGATAAAATCATCAAAATAAAACTAAAGCTAATCATTAAAGGAACGACAAAAGTATTAACCGCAAAAATTCCTTTAACACCAACTACCATCACTAAAAGTGATAAAACAATTGTAATGACGATTCCAATCACTTTACTAATTCCAAGCTGCTCATCGAATATAGCGCCAGCCCCGGATAACATCACTGCCCCTACCCCTAAAAGCATAAATAGCATAATAAAGTTAATAATTCTGCCTAGTGGTTTTCCAAATAAATATTCATTAAATTCTTGATAGGAAGTTGCATTAATCATCGCTGCAGTACGCATTAATTTTGAGCCTAAAAAAATGAGTAAATAGCCACTCATTAAAATACTGATAAAGCCAAAAAAGCCAAATCGGGAAAAAAATTCTACAATCTCTCTCCCTGTTGCAAAGCCTGCACCTACAACTGTACCAACGTAAACAGCTGCAATTTGAAAGGCCGCTCCCCAATTCGGTTTCACCAAAAATCTCCTCCCTCTCCTTCCTATGTATATGAAGGAAAGGACAAACAATGACGAGCTTTTCATTTTTAAAATATTTCCGCTAATTCCCAGTAAAAAAATCTTGAAAGTCAAAGATGGTCAAATTATACTTAAGATACAAAAGGTCAAAGTTAGTCAAAGTCAATATAGTCAACTTGACGAGAAAATGAAAATTTGACTGGAGGAATAAGATATGAACTGCCAAAAATGTCATGTTAATCAAGCATCTATCAATTTAAGCTTTAATATCAATGGACAAATTCAAAAATATCAACTTTGTCATTATTGTTATCAAAAACAAAAACAATCCATGAAAACACCATTTGGTATTTCAGGTTTTCCGTTTCAAGGATTTTCCTTAGATGATATGTTTCAAAGCTTTGACCAACCCTCTCCTTCGAGAGAAGGAACGTATTCTCAATCAAAACAAAGCGATACTTCAAACGGTTTTATCGATCAATTTGGACGTGATTTAACACACCTCGCCAATGCTGGCCTCATTGACCCTGTTATTGGTAGAGAGAATGAAATTCTTCGTGTCATTGAAATTTTAAACCGCCGCAATAAAAATAACCCTGTTTTAATTGGAGAGCCAGGGGTAGGTAAAACTGCCATTGCAGAAGGGTTAGCATTGAAAATTGCTCAAGGGGATGTACCAAAAAAGTTGCTAAACAAAAAGGTATATTTACTTGATGTTGCTTCTATAGTAGCCAACACTGGTATTCGTGGTCAATTTGAAGAGCGAATGAAACAGCTTATTCTCGAGATCCAAGAACGACAAAACATTATCCTATTTATTGACGAAATTCATTTGTTAGTTGGGGCGGGTTCAGCGGAAGGATCAATGGATGCAGGCAATATTTTAAAACCAGCTCTTGCACGGGGAGAATTACAGGTAGTTGGGGCCACCACCTTAAAGGAATACCGAAAAATTGAAAAGGACCCTGCACTTGAACGCCGATTCCAACCGATTCAGGTTCATGAACCAACACCCGAGCAAGCTATAGCTATTTTAAAGGGTATTCAGTCCAAATATGAAAAATATCATGAAGTAAAATATACCGAAGATGCTATTAAAGCATGTGTAGAATTATCGCATCGATATATACAAGACCGCTATCTTCCGGATAAAGCGATTGACCTACTAGACGAATCAGGCTCTAAAGTGAATTTATCGATAACGGAGACCAATAATAGACAAGTTGAAAATCGTTTAAAGCAAATTGTTTCTAAAAAGCAAGCGGCCTTAGTAAATGAAAATTATGAATTAGCGGCAAAATTACGTGACGAGGAGACACGCTTAGAAAAATTAATCACAGAGGTAACTGAACCGTCTTCCATTGTTGATGCTAAAAACATTATTGAGATTATTGAAAATAAAACTGGAATACCGGTTGGTAAACTTCAGGCAGACGAAACGGTAAAAATGAAATCTTTAGAGGAAAATTTAAGTAAGAAAGTAATTGGTCAAGCTTATGCTGTTTCAAAAGTAGCAAAGGCAATAAAGAGAAGTCGTGCTGGCCTAAAGTCTAAAAATCGTCCTATCGGTTCATTCCTTTTTGTGGGTCCAACAGGTGTTGGTAAAACAGAGTTAACAAAAACATTAGCTCTTGAATTGTTTGGCACTAAGGAAGCAATGATTCGTTTAGATATGAGTGAATATATGGAGAAACATAGTGTATCAAAGCTCATTGGTTCACCTCCAGGATATGTTGGCCACGAAGAGGCTGGTCAATTAACCGAAAAAGTACGCAGAAATCCTTATAGCATTATTTTGTTAGACGAGATTGAAAAGGCACACCCAGACGTACAACACATGTTTTTACAGATTCTTGAGGATGGTCGCTTAACGGATAGTCAAGGACGAACTGTAAGCTTCAAGGACACAGTTATCGTCATGACAAGTAATGCAGGTGTAGGTGTGAAAAATATTACCGTAGGTTTTGGTCATGATGATGCATTATCTTCGTCAAGTGTTCTTGATTCGTTAAGCCACTATTTTAAACCTGAATTTCTAAATCGGTTTGACCACATTATCGAATTTGAAACTCTTGGAAAAGAGCATCTACTAGAGATCGTTGATTTAATGCTTGAAGAATTAATAGTTGCATTAAACGAACAAAATATTTCACTGGAAGTCACCAAAGAAGTAAAAGAAAAATTGGCTGAGCTTGGCTATCACCCAGCCTTTGGTGCCCGTCCACTTAGACGCATTATCCAAGAACAGCTCGATGACAAAATTGCCGACTGTCTTATCGACAACCCAGAAACTAAAACCATCCAGGCATCATTAAAAGACAACGAAATCAGATTAACAAAAACACATTAAATTTTAAATGTTATTTAAAAACACTAAAGCACTATAGTGCTTTAGTGTTTTTAATCGTTTGTGAACATACCTCACATGCATTATTGCTTGCTAGTGTTTTACAATTTTTGATCATCGACGGAGTTGAGCCAGTTTTCGATTTCACCAACTACAGACTCAACACAACCGTCATCAAATGGTGAGATTAACCCTGCTTCTTTTACTAAATGAGTGAAAGAAAGGCTTCCTCCTAATCCACATAAATGAGTATAGTCTCCCCATGCCTGCTCCATGTTCTCGCGTGATTTTTTCCAGAATTGGAAGGCACAAATCTGCGCGAGCGTGTAGTCGATATAATAGAAAGGTGAATTATATATATGGCCTTGACGTTGCCAGAAACCACCACTTTCTAGATACTCATTACCATCATAATCTTTATGTGGCATGTATTTCTTCTCAATATCTCTCCAAGCTTGTTTTCTTTCAGCCGGAGTTGCATTAGGATTCTCATAAACCCAATGCTGGAATTCATCAACTGAAACTCCATATGGTAAAAACAGCAAGGAACTACTTAAATGAGAAAACTTATACTTATCTGTATCTTCTTTAAAGAAAAGCTCCATCCATGGCCAAGTAAAGAACTCCATACTCATTGAATGAATTTCACAAGCCTCATATGTCGGCCAAATATATTCTGGGATTTCAAAATGACGGCTAGAGTATACCTGGAACGCATGACCTGCTTCATGTGTTAATACATCAATATCACCAGAAGTCCCGTTAAAGTTCGAGAAAATAAACGGTGCTTTATATTGATCGATGTAGGTACAATAACCGCCGCCAGCTTTTCCTTTTTTCGCAACAAGGTCCATTAGATTATTTTCTTGCATAAAGTTAAAAAATTCCCCAGTCTCCTTAGAAAGATCCTGGTACATTTTTTGTCCATTTTCAATAATCCACTCAGGGCTACCTTTTGGGGTCGCGTTTCCGCTTTCAAACTTGAAATCTTCATCATAATATTTTAACTGTGCAACACCTAGGCGCTGTCTTTGGCGCTCTTTTAATTTAGTTGCGATAGGGACAATAAATTCCTTTACCTGATTGCGGAAATTTGCAACCATCTCCGCATTATAGTCGGTACGACTCATTCGGTAATAACCGAGCTCTACGAAGTTTTTATAGCCAAGTTTTTGGGCAATTTCGGTACGAACTTTTACTAACTCATCGTAAATTTGATCAAATTTTTCTTCATTTTCTTTAAAAAAGCCAAATTTCTTTTCATTGGCGTGCTTTCTCATGTCACGATCTTTTGATTCAGCGAAAGGTGTTAATTGTGCAAGAGTACGTTCTTCACCCTCAAACATGATTTTGGCAGATGCTACTAACTTTGTATATTGGGAAGAAAGCTTATTTTCTTTTTGAAGTAGCGGAATAATATCAGGGTGGAACGTTTTTAACTGCCCCTCAGCTAAATCAAATAGCTGACGCCCCCATTTTTGCTCTAATTCAGCACGGAAAGGAGAGACAACTAATGCCTCATAATACTTTGAAACAAGCCCTTCCACCTCTGGAGAAATTTCATCAATATAATCCTGTTCAGCTTTGTAAAACTCGTCATTAGTGTCAATAGAATGACGGATATACACAAGGTTAAACATGGTGCTAAGATTTGCCCGAATGGAATTAATTTGGCTCATCGCCTTATTCTGTTCTTCGATATGACTTGCGGATGTAAATTGAGTTAATGCTAATTGAAAAGTTTCCTTGACTTCATCCATATTTGGTCTTATATATACATAATCTTCAAATCTCATCATATATCCTCCTCGTTACAATTAAAAATACTATAACTATTTCGCTACTAAAAATAAAAATCCTTCTAAAATAAAAAAAACAGTCCAAAAAGGACTGAATTTATTGGCACTTTAGTATTTACCTACAGATAACCCAAGTTTTTTTAACAATTCAATCGCTGTTTCTTTTTCATCTTGGGTTAAGCTTGACATTAATTCATGAATACGTAGTTCATGTTCAGGAAAAATATCATCAATAAATTTTTTCCCTGATTCGGTAATTTGGGCATAAGTTACTCGACGATCCTTTGGACAAGCAGCCCGCTGTAATAAACCTTTGACCTCCAATTTATCGACGACATAGGTAATACTTCCGCTAGCTAACAATATTTTCCCACCTATTTGTTGGAGCGGTTGATCTCCTTTATGATAAAGGAGTTCTAGGACTGCAAACTCAGTTGGATTAAGTCCTTTTGCCTGGATCACTTTATTTACATGCTCATTAATCGCCTTATAAGCTCGTGAAAGGACAATAAATAATTTTAGTGAATGCTTTGATTCAGTAGACATCTAAATCAACTTCCTTTTATTATTCTATCTGTATAAATATCTTGAATTCAAGGTTATTATAATGGAAAGTCTTTAGCGCTGTCAATTAAGTTAGAGTAGGATGTTTCTGTATTTTCCTTCAGTTACTTTATTAATATAATTTGTCATAAATTTTTCGAAAAATTTTAACAATTATAGAATGTATCAATACCTTTTATCTCATATAATGGATATAGAATCATTCATTCTAAAGGAGGCTTTCATATGAACCAACCAGAATATCGCGATTTTTATCCAAAAAAATTAATTCAGATAGGAATGAACGACCGTAAAGCATTAATGTCCCAACCAAATTATTCGAATGATACTTTCTTAGCAACTCATTGGCTAATTGCCCTACAGGGTAGGGTAGGAAATTCCATTGATGAAAATTATCAGTGGCAAGTTTATCTATTTCCTACCGACATGGAAGGCACATATACTTGGGAGCGGCCGTACTATGTTTCGGAGAGCCTGGAATCGCTTGAAAAAGCCATGGATCTCTCCTGTGAGTTAGAGATATACGGAAGAGATGATGCAATAATTTCTTCCATTATACAAGAGAAAATCATTTAATTTACCATCCCCCTCTTTAATGCTTCACCTTTTTTTATCCCCTTTTGTGAAAAAACATACATATATTGTTAATACCTACACATGATTATTTCCTTTATGAGCCGAGAAAATAAAAAAGAAGCACCTTTAAAGTACTTCTTTTAATGCTTATTTTTCAGTTATTCACCGAGTATATCACCTTCCTTAGAATATACCATAACAGGATAATACTCTTCAAAAGTAAGCTTGGAAGAATTGCCTCGGATAATATGCTTTACTTCCTTCTTTAAATCTTCGGTTATTTCAATAGCCCTGGTTTCTCTTGGAAAGATATTCGTATAAATAGTAATGGTACTAATTTCATGATTTACTTCTACACTTTTAACATGATTAAATTTATCAAGGAGGATATTTTCAATGAGCCTGGCATCTTGTGTGTTTCTTTCCTCTACGGTCATATCACTAGCGGACACCGGTCTTAGTAGTTGATTAAGGAAAATGAAATGGTAATAGACATAAATTAATATTAGTATAGATACGCACCCTAAAGTGACTAATTTCCCTATCGACAATTTACCATTGATACCACTCACAAAAATGCCCCCTTATACTTTTCATTTCATTAAATTAGATTCAATATAAAGGTAAAAAATTCCTCCTAGAGAACTTTTCTTTTTGTAAAAAAAAAACAACGCTTTATCCAAGCATTGTTTCTTAAATCATGACATCTATGCCAGTCGGAAGACAATTCCGTGACCGCCTTTTGGGTATTCCCATTTAATGTTTTGATATGGACAGCCGATGCGGCAGCTTCCACATTCGTGACAGCCTTCATAGCCTACCTGCATTCTAGCGCCTTCCCATTTATAAACTTCCGCTGGGCAAAATACAGTGCAAAGCTTATCGGGACATTGTGTCATACAAACATCATGGTCTAACACCGTTAAATGACTTTTTGTATCACATTTAAAACGGATCAAATACTGTTTTTCTTCAAGTGTTTTTGTAGACATTATTTCACCGCCTTCCATGCGCGATACATATCTTTCACCACATTAATCGTTCCTCTTTCCTTCGTGATACTCTTAATGATTTCTTTTTGCTTATCACGTTTAGGCGTTCCGTCAACTGTAAAGAACTTACTCATGGCTTTATTCATAAACGGTACATACTCTTTGAAATACTGAGGGTATTTTTCAAACGTATGGGCAGCGTCCTTATATTTTTCTAAATCCTTCATAATAAAACTATCATACAGCTTTTCTCGATAAATATTTAATGTAGATTCACTAAAGTCATTGCGGTGCTTCGCTTCAATAATAGCTTCAGCAGCCATTTTACCTGATGACATGGCCATGTTCGAACCTTCACGATGGATAGCATTAACAAGCTGAGCCGCATCTCCAATCACCACTACACCGTTCCCAGCTACCTTCGGAACTGACCGGTAACCTCCTTCTGGGATAAGATGAGCTAAATACTCTGCCGATTCGCCTCCCTCAAGAAGTGGTTTTACCATTGGGTGATTCTTTAGGTAATCTAATAACTCATATGGCTTTAATTTTGCATTAATCATACTGGAAAGTGTTGTTCCAACACCAATATTTAAACTATCCTTATTAGTGTAAAGGAAGGCGGTACCTAGATTGCCTTTTGTCGAATCCCCAAAAATTTCGATTGTACATCCTTGGTTATCTGAGAGATTAAAGCGATCATTAATCTTTTCTTTTGGTAAATTAATAACCTCCATAACCGTTAAGGCTACTTCATCTGGACGAAATTCCTTATGGAAACCTAATTGCTTACCTAACAAGGAATTTACACCATCCGCTAAAACGACAACATCTGCATACACCTCTCCATTAGGACGGTCAGTTCGTACACCAACAACCTTACCATTTTCAACTATACATTCTAATACAACTGTTTCGTTAATTAAAAGAGCTCCGGCTTGCACAGCTTTACTTGCAAACCATTGGTCAAACTGAGCGCGAAGCACGGTGAAATTATTATAGTTATTCTCCTCGCCCCACTCTAACCCTTTGTAGCCAAAAGAAACGACTGATTCTTTATCCATCATCCAAAAACGTTGTTCAATAACTGGTCTTTCAAGTGGTGCTTCTTTCCAAAACTCTGGAACAAGCTCCTCCATTTGTTTGCGATACAAAACGCCACCCATTACGTTCTTACTTCCAGGATATTCACCACGTTCAATTAATAATACTTTTAATCCACTTCTGGCACATGTAAGGGCACATGCCGTACCAGCAGGTCCAGCTCCAACGACGATGACATCAAATTTTTCAGACATAGCTCAATTCACCACCTGTATGTTTCTTCATCTCTTTAAATTGTTCAATTAATTTTGGAACAATCTCCATAGCATCTCCTACGATTCCATAGGTTGCTACATCAAAGATTGGAGCATTTGGATCTTTATTAATAGCGATAATGATCTCTGAATTTTTCATACCGACGACATGTTGAATCGCGCCGCTTAGTCCAATGGCGAAGTAAACCTTTGGTGTGACAGTTTCACCTGTCTGCCCAATTTGCAGCTCATGTGGAATCCAGCCTGCTTCAACGACATCGCGTGTCCCACCAACACTTGCGCCAATCGCATCAGCAAGTTCATACAATAATTGGAAACTTTGAAGATCACCCAACCCTTTTCCACCACAAACAATAACATGAGCATCGGCTAAACTAGCTTTCTTTGATAAATCTTTCACAATTTCAAGCACTTTTGTACGCATATCTTCTTCTTTTAAGAAGATATCTTCTTGAATAATCTTTCCTACTCGATTTGTATCCAAATCAAGTGCTTTCATTACTTTTGGACGGACCGTCGCCATTTGTGGGCGATGTTTTTTACATAGAATGGTGGCCATAATGTTTCCACCAAAAGCTGGACGGCTTGCTTCAAATAAACGGTTTTCCAAATCGATATCAAGCATCGTTGTATCGGCCGTTAGACCAGTGCTTAAGTCTGTTGCTACCGCACTTGCTAAATCCTTCCCATTCGGGGTAGCACCATATAGGAAGATTTCCGGCTTATATTTTTCAGCAAGTTGGATAACAGCCTTCATATATGACTCTGTTCGATAGTCTTTAAGTACAGGATGGTCGATCACATAAACTTCGTTTGCCCCGGCATAAATCACTTGATTGGCTAATGGAAATACCCCATCACCTAATAAAACCCCGGCAAGCGGCACTTGCAATTTGTCGGCCAGCTCTCGTCCAGCACCCAATAATTCAAGCGACACTCCTTCAATTACTCCTTCATTTTGCTCAATGAATACCCAAACCCCTTGGTATTCTGACAGATTCATAGAGGACCCTCCTCATTCAATATTATTAGAATGATTATTTAGTTGTTTGTACGCTAAAGAGCTCTTTTTTATCCATTAAAAGGTCCATTAGCTGTTTAACTTGTTCATTTGCTGTACCTTCTAGTCGATTGCCACCTTCTGGCTTAGGAGGAGTAAACATCTTTCCTACAATCGTTGGTGATCCCTTTAATCCAAGCTGTACACGGTCTACATTTTCCAAATCAGCTACCGTCCAAATAATCGACTCATATCTGGCAGCCTTAATCATATTTGGCATAGGAGAATAATCCACTTGGTTAATTTCTTTTTCGACAGTTAATAAGCAAGGCATTTGTGCTTGGATGACCTCATATCCATTTGTTAACTTTCTTTTAATAATGACCTTTTTTTCTTTTTCATTTACTTCGGAAACCTCAATCACGTTAGTCACCGGTGGAATATCCAGACGTCTCGCAATCCCAGGACCTACTTGGCCTGTGTCTCCATCTATTGCATGCTTTCCACAAATGACCATATCGATTGGTTTATCCTTCGCAATTCTTTCGAGAGCCTTTGATAAGGCATAGCTTGTTGCTAGGGTATCTGCTCCAGCAAAAGCACGATCTGATATCAAATAGCCCTCGTCTGCACCTATCTCAATGCTTTTCTTTATAATAGCTGTCGCTTGCGGTGGACCCATTGAAAGGACTGAAACGGTACCACCAATTAACTTTTTCAATCTAACTGCCTCTTGAACTGCATGCGCATCATATGGGTTTAAGATGGCTGGAGCACTGCGGCGGTCAAGAGTGTTCGTTTTAGGGTTGATTTTAATAATTTTGGTGTCTGGTACTTGCTTGACACAAACGACAATGTGCATTTGAAAGTTAACCTCCTTATTGTAGGTAATCCTTGAAAGCGTTTGCTTTCTTTTATATTGAAAATGCTTTTATTACGAATGTATGATTCATAATATAAGCATAGTACAAACGATTAATCTAATGATGGAAATAATCTCATGTTTTTGAAAAATAATCTTTAATTCTACTATAAAAAATATGGAGATATAAACAATGATAAAAATCACAACTACGGTATTTTTAAGTGATCTTGTGAACAAATTATGGAGATTTAGAATCAAAAGTCATAGTAGCAAAAAAAAAGAACCAAAGTTTTACTTTAGCTCTCATTTTTCATGAATATAGGATTTTAGACTTTAAGGGCACAGTTGGCCAGACGAGTTGATGGAAGTAACCGTCTATCGATTTTGTTTGTTTCGATTTATTGCGAAAGGTACGTTGGTATTCATAAATTAATTTATCTAACTCTTGACTGTAATAAATTGTTTCCTTGCTAGTAAGTCCTGTTTTTTCAGCAGACTGCATCATCAAGTCTCTTTTTACATTTATTTCATCTAGCATACGATTTGGATAGCCATTTACATCAATCTGGTGCAACATTTTTCCCCCTAATCTTCCTTCCATTTGCGATAAAAATTTTTAGATTAACCTGTATTGAAAGATTATGCCAAGAAATTGGTAGATTGTAAATAGATTCGATTTTAATAGACAAAAGTTCTAGAAATATCTGTTTTTTCGACATTTTTTCATCCCATTTACCTATAAAAAAAACCGTTCCAATTGGGAACGGTTTTAATGATCAAACACTAGTTTCTTCCTTCTCGTAAATCGGTACCCAACCTTCAGTTGTGACAAAAATTCGAATCGATACAACTTTACGGTCCTCTTCTAAGGTAAAATAATGACGGATGTTAGGCGGCACGGAAATAAGATCCCCGGGGTTTAAATGGACCTCAAAGAAGTTACCATCTTTACCTTGAATAATAAATACACCGTGACCACTAACGATAAATCTTACTTCATCATCTGTATGATGATGCTCCTTCTGAAAATTGACTAAAAGTGTTTCCAAATTTGGCGTGTTTTCTGAAAGGGAAATCACATCCTGTGCCTTGTAGCCCCTTCTTTCAGAAATGGCTTTTATCTCTGCACTAAAAATAGCAAGGATTTCATTTTTTTCTTCATCGGAAAGTAAGTATTTTTCTTGCAATGCAACTGGGAGCCTTGTTATATCCCACTGCTCATAGATTACCTCCTGACTAGTTAAAAATGCTAAAACTTCTTCTTGTCTGTGAATTTGTGTACCATTTTCTTGAAATTGAATATAGGCCATATTAACTCTCCTTTATACTACTTTATCTAATTGAAATGGTTTATGTTCTAAAAGCCGAAGTTGGTAACGAAATAGAAACTCAGATGCTTCGAGGATTTTTTTTGCCTCAAACGAGGTTCTTCCCCATACCGTTATTCCATGATTCCGAATTAGGACGGCACCTGAATCACTATGAATATGTTCCGAAAATTCTCTTGCTAGAGTCGGAATATGTGCATGATTATGGATAATCGGGATAGTAAGAATCGCATCTTCCTCCCACTTATCAAAAGCCTTTATTAATTCTTGCCCCATAAAAGTAACCTCCCCAAGATCACCGTAAATTTCGGAAATAACATTGTTGTCTATGGTATGAACATGCAGGCTGCAACCAGCATTTGTTTTTTGGTAAATTTCAACATGTAATAAGGTTTCAGCAGACGGATTTAAGTGAGTTGGAATGGCTGGTTGGCCAAATCCATCGACTAATAAAAAATCTTCATCTGTTCTCTTTCGTTTATCTTTGCCACTAGCCGTGACTAGAAATTGTAGTGGCTCATCCAGGACTTTAATGGCTAAATTTCCACTTGTCCCCATAAACCAATCCCGTTCTGCAAGCTCATCCTTGACGTCAGCCAATTCCTTCCACTTTTCATTTAGCACTAGTTACTTCAACCCCTTTTAACCGTTTAATTTCATCTATGCAGTCAAAAAATGTCTCAAATCTGTGATGCTTAATCGCTAATTCTCCACATTTTTCAGCTAAAAATTCTCTTGCGAAAACGTAATCAGCTTGTTTAGCAACCTCTAAGTCGGTTATCGAATCACCGATTACAATTTTGAAATCATTGGGCTGGCTTACTTTCCTCATCACACTCGGCTTACAGCAACCACAGCCATTTTGACATTGCTCATCACAAGCATTTGGCCATAAAATTTCCATTTTTTCATTGGAAAAATCTGCTCGATTATAGTAAATGTCAGAGACAGGACCATATGGAGCTAAAATGGGATCTACAAAAAAGTCAATCCCACCGCTTACGATATAAAATGGTATATCTACTTGTTTGGCAAACGCTAACAGTTCTCTAAATCCCATCCGAACCTTAGCATGCTTTACTGTGAATTGGATTATGTCATTTTTTAAGGAAGTAGGAAGTAACCGAAACAGCTTTCCAACTCCCTCTTGAATACTTATTTTCTGCCCCAAAATATCTTCCTTCAATTCTTCCCATTGAGGAGGAGCAAATTCTTTCATAATGGCAATGATATTATCCTTTTCGGTAATCGTCCCGTCAAAATCACAATAGATTACTATTCTAGCCATTTGGGAGGACCTCCTTGTAGCCCCATAGCTCAATCGCAGCCTTTAATTCGGGATAACCGTTTGCTCCTTCTAAAAGAGATTGACCTTTTAAATGAGCATCAATCGCTTGACGAAAAGCTTTTCCACCAGCAATTGCTCCACCCGGATGTCCGTGAACACCGCCCCCTGCATTAATGACTGAATCGATTCCAAAATCATTGATTAGGAGTGGTACAAGTCCCGGGTGAATTCCTGCAGATGGAACAGGGAAGGCCGTTTTATAGAACTCATCTTCTTTTAACAATTCGTTTTTGATTAATAGTGTTTTTTCTTTTTCTAATGCTACCGAGCCATAAGGTGATGGAAATAATGAAAAATCTGCCCCAGCGTAGCGCAATAATTTCCCTAAAATGAGTGAATGGGCAAAGCCGTAATCTGTTGCTGATGCGAATGCGCCGCTAACAGCAGGATGGGCCATGATTGGAATGCCAATTTGGTCATCTTCGCGCAATTCTTGTAAACAATCCAAACCATAGGCAAAGACATTAAAAAGTAATAGATCTGCGCCTAGTTCGGCTGCCTTCCGGGCCTTATCCCTTAATGATGATGTTCTGCCAGTTAGGTTAACCGCGTATAATGTCCGATGACCTGTTTCCTCATATGTCAAATCTAGTAAATTTTTTCCAGCTATAATTCTACCAAGAAACGGGGTTAACTCGTTTTCAAAGAGGATTTCATCATCCTTAACAATGTCAACACCACCTAATGCTTGGTGCGTAAGTTGATTGCTTAAATAAGCTATGTCCCTGCCGATAACTCCTTTAAAAATACTCATCAATAGTGGACGGTCAAAAACATTCAGCTTTTCCCTAATACCCTCTATTCCAAATCGCGGACCCGGGAAAGCCTTTTTTAATGCGGCCGGAAAATTTAAATCTAATAATTTTACCTTGCCATCTAAAGAGAGCTTTCCGAAAGTAGTTACGAGAACAGCAGGTAGATCGGATGAGAAATTAACATGTGGATAAGCAATTTTAATAATTGCTTCCCCTCTTCTCTCCGAATCCTCCTCAATGGAAACCACTTTACCCTTATGTTTTTTTAATTGATTCTGCTCAAGGGTTGGCAGGTCTGTCCATGAGCCAATCGTTAATCCAAGAGCTATTTCCTCCGCTTTTTTTAATGCATTTCCCTTTAAGTCTTTAAGTAAGTACGTTGCAATTAATTCATTCATGTTGTAATACCCTTTCTAAAAAATTCAAATAAAAAACCTCTTCACGAAAGAAGAGGTTGGTTTGCACAGCAAAATACAATCCTCTTATCTTTCAGCATTAAGCTGCAAGAATTAGCACCGTGCTTTATATTGTAATAAAGTCGGTTGCCGGGTTTCATCGGGCTAGTCCCTCCACCTGCTCTTGATAAGAAATTATTATTATTAATATTATTATTAGTATTTTTATAGTGAAATGTTTTGTTTTTTCAAATTAATTTGGATTATGACATGATTTTTTTTGATTGTCAATCGACTTTTAGAAAATTTCTAATGCTTTCATTCTTCTAATTGCTTCCCTCATTCGCTCTTCCGATGTTAAAAGCCCAACCCTGACATACCCTTCGCCATATTCCCCAAAACCGATGCCAGGTGCGACAGCAATTTGTGCTTTATCTAATAATAAATCAGCAAACTCTTCTGAGGTAAACCTTTGAGGAACCTTTAACCATGCAAAAAATGAGCCCTTAGGTGCTTGAACCTCCCAACCAATCGATTGTAGACCATTTATCAGGACATTTCGACGAGCCTCATAAAGTGCATTTAATTCTTTCACGCAATCCTGTGAAGCAGTTAATGCCTCAGCGGCAGCTTCTTGAACAGCACCAAATAGACTAACATATAAATGATCTTGAAGGAGCTCTAAAGCGGCAATCACACTCTTATTGCCGACAGCAAAACCGACGCGCCATCCAGCCATATTATACGTTTTAGATAACGTATAAATTTCAATACCAATATCTTTTGCTCCAGGTGTTTGCATAAAGCTTAGCGGTTTTTGCCCATCAAATCCTATCGCTCCATAAGCAAAATCATGAACAACGCATAGATCATGCTGGTTAGCTAATCGTACTGTCTCACCGAAAAACTCTGGAGTTGCTGTAGCCCCTGTAGGATTATTAGGATAATTTAAAAACATCAATTTCGCCTTTTCTAAAATGGTTGGATCAATCGTTTTATAATCGGGTAAAAACCCATTTTTTTCGAGTAAAGGCATTGTCACCATTTTGGCCCCAGCAAGTGCAACTCCTGACCAATAATCCGGATAGCCCGGATCTGGGACCAAAATCGTATCCGCCGGATTTAATAAGCATTGGGGTATCTCAACCAGCCCTGCTTTTCCGCCAAAAAGGATGGCTACTTCTGACTCCGGGTCTATTTCAACCCCGTACTCACGCCGATAAAATTCTGCTGCCGCTTCTTTAAAATATTTATAACCTTGAAAGGGAGAATATTTGTGATTCACTGGATTGGCAGCAGCCTCTTGCAACTTTTTGACAATATGGTCAGGAGTCGGCTGATCTGGATTTCCTTGACCTAAATTTATCACATCATAGCCCTCGGCAACATAACGGGACACCTTTTTAACTAGCGAGGCAAAAAATTGTTTGGGTAATTTATTTAAAATTTCTGCCTGTGGAAAATTTTTCATCGTAATCACCTAGAAATTTTATTTGAAAATCTAGTCACAAATGATATATCGTTATTATCAGATTGTAAAGAAAAATATAAATTTTCATTGTGAGGGAAAGAAATGAGATTCTCAATTGCGTTGATTCAGATGGATATTGAATTTGGAAATCCGAATGGAAACTTTCAAAAGGCTTCGGAGCTGATTGCTAGTGCGATGAAAAAAAAACCTCAGGTTATCGTTTTACCTGAATTGTGGACGACAGGTTATGCTTTAAGGAATTTAGATAAAATTGCAGACATCCATGCCGAAACGACGATCAAGTTTTTGCAATCAGAGGCTAAAAAACATCATATTCATATCATCGGTGGGTCGGTTGCAAATCGCAAAGATGATGGTGTTTATAACACATTGCTTGTGATTAACAATCAAGGTGATCTTGTTCATCAATACGATAAGCTGCATCTGTTTCGGTTAATGGATGAACATCTTTATTTGAACGAAGGCAAGGATCAAGGCGTATTTTCCTTGGAGAATCACATCTTTGCAGGTCAAATTTGTTATGACATTCGTTTCCCTGAATGGTTTAGAACGCATGTACTGAAAGGGGCTGAAGCGATTTTTGTTGTGGCGGAATGGCCATTACCGAGACTTCATCACTGGAAAACCTTGTTAACGGCACGTGCCATTGAAAATCAATGTTATGTCATCGCATGTAATTGTTCTGGGTCTAATCCAGATAATTTGTTTGCCGGACATTCACTCATCATAGATCCGTGGGGAGAAATAATTGCTGAAGGTTCAGAAGCGGAAGAAATTATTTATGGTGAAATTGATTTGGAGAAAGTAAGCACTGTTAGAAAAACGATTCCTATTTTCGAAGATCGGCGGCCAAATACTTATCAAAATTAATTTTTGGGATATTGACAAAACAATTTTCTCGTTTTAGAATTCAAATCACATGCAAAAAACTAAATAGTTCAATAACTCTCTTATCAAGAGATGGCTGAGGGATTTGGCCCTTTGAAGCCCAGCAACCGACCAAAATTAGTAAACAGTGCGCATTTTGCGCCATACTATTAATTAAATGGCACGGTGCTAATTCCAACAGAAGGTATCATTGCTTTCTGAAAGATAAGAGGTGCGAAGACTGTTTCTTCAAGCCTCTTTCACATGAGAAAGAGGCTTTTTCATTTTTATAAAAAGCCTCCGAAACTAAAAGGAGGAACAACAACATGACCTATCAACCACTATCTGAAAGTTCCGCTATTGCCTTAGCGGTAAAAATGAGAATTTTCCCTGAAAATGCGTTACTAACTTGCTCTGAAATAGGAGACGGGAATTTAAATCTTGTCTTCCGAATAACTGATGGATCGACCGGTAAAGGAATTATTATCAAACAAGCTCTGCCTTACGCAAAGGTCGTTGGCGAGAGCTGGCCATTAACCTTAAAGAGAGCCAAAATTGAAGCGGATGCTCTTAAACTTTTTGGAAAAATTGTTCCTGATTATGTTCCAGTCGTCCATTTTACAGATGACCTATTGGCCATTACCGTCATGGAGGATCTCTCGCATCTTTCAATAGCTAGAACTGGGCTTATCCGCGGAGAAAAATATCCATTATTAGCGAAACACCTTGGTGAATATGTCGCTAAAACGCTTTTTTACACCTCTGATTTTGGAATGAATCAATCTGCGAAGAAAGAACTTCAACGAGAATTCATTAATCCTGAATTATGTAAAATTACCGAGGATTTAATCTTTACTGATCCTTTTTATGATGCGGAAACCAATTCATTTGAGGAATCACTGCGACCAACTGTTGAAGAACTTTGGAATGATTCAGAGCTTATTTTCCACGTCGCGTTGTTAAAAAAAAGCTTCTTAACCGAGGCAGAAAGCTTGCTTCATGGTGATTTGCATACCGGTAGTGTATTTGCTGGACCAAATGAAACCAAGGTCATTGACCCGGAATTTGCCTTTTATGGACCAGGTGGATTTGATATTGGCCAAGTAATGGCAAATTTACTATTTCAAGCAATCGCAAATAAGGAAAAACAACCTGAAATTTACCAGCAGGTAGAAACCTTTTGGAATACATTTGTTGAAAACTATTCCACTGCTTGGAATGGCGATAATCAGGAGCTACTTGCTAAAACACCTGGCCTATTAGAAGCAGTTTTAGCAAAGTTTTTCTTGGATTCACTAGGTTTCGCCGGCTGTGAGTTAATTCGTCGAACCATCGGCTTGGCTCATGTAGCAGATCTTGATCGTATACAAGACGAAGCCAAAAGAATTGAAGCCAAACAAAAATCCCTTGAATTAGGAAAAAAACTAATCAAATCAAGAAACCAAATCAAAACAATCCAACAACTACTCACAACCATCCAAACCACCATATAACCAAACACTTAAGCACTTTAAAGCATAGCGGGACTGTCCCCGAATCTTTTAAAGCACTAAAGCACTAAAGTGCTTTAGTGCTTAATAGATAAATGCTTTAAAGTGGCTTGTGTTTAGTTTTCGATTTTTGCCCACATTTCGGTTGGGTTTAGTTCGTATATGCCGTTTTCACGGTACATGTAGTGGTTCATAATGAATTCACGTCGAATCGTTGCATAGTCTTCATGATATTTGAGAATATACTCATTTATCTCTTTTTCAGGATATTTTTTACCTTTTTCCAAACCTTTTAGGATATGCTCAAAAACGATTAATTTTTTCTTTCTTTGAGCAGGAATCGTTTTTAATTTCCCATCCTTTGTAAAGAAGTTTTCTATTACCTTCAATATCTCTTCATTTTGCTCGTTCATACTCGTTTCCTTTCCTTCCATTAATTTTAGTTGTGCGTCCAAATACTGCTGAATTACTTTTTGATTTAAATAAAAATAGATGATGTTCTTGTCCCTTCGTTCACTTACAACATTGATATCCCTCAGTTTTCTAAGATGATGTGTAATCGTAGGAGGGGTTAGCCCTAATTTTCCTGCCAACGCCTGCCCATGAAGTGGTCCCTTCGACAATAAAGAAAGAATTCTTAAACGAGTCGGATCACCCATTGTTTTGTGAAAATCAACCATTTTATTTAATTGCATGTTATCATCCTTTTAAATTAGATTACTATCTAATTAGATAGTAATCTAATTCGTGATCATTTGCAATAAAAAAAGTAACCCTTTTATGGATTACTTTTGACAGGTACATAGATATGAAAAGTTGTACCGACCATTTCCTTGCTTTCTACTTCAATACGTCCACTATGTTCCTCTATAATTTTATAGGAAACCATTAACCCTAAGCCTGTTCCTCTTTCTTTTGTTGTATAAAAAGGTTCACCTAGTTTTTTTAACTTTTCAGCAGAAATTCCACTACCTTGGTCTTGAATCGAAATATGTACAGAGTGTTCTCCCTCTTTTTCAATTCGAATTCGAATCTGACCACCTTGTTGCATCACTTCAATCGCATTCTTTATTAAATTAACAAAGACTTTTTTCAATTGATTCGGTTCACAATAGACAAATGGCAAAGAACTTTCATAGTAAACTTCAAATTGAACGTTGAATAAAACGGCCTGTGCAGATAGTAATTCAACAGTCTCCTTCATGATTTGTGTTAAATCTGCTAGTGAGTATTTAACTACTTGGGGCTTCGCTAAAATTAGAAACTCATTAATGATTGAATCAATCCGATTAAGTTCTGAGAGAATAACTTGAAAGTAAAGACTACGGTCTTCATTAAATTCTCCCTGCAAAAGTTGAATAAAGCCTTTTAATGCAGTCATCGGATTCCGAATTTCGTGAGCAATTCCTGCGGCAAGTTCTCCAACAACATTGAGAGTATCTGACTTTTTTAAGCGGTTTTCCATTTCAATTTTCTCCGTTATATCTTTTACGACAAGGAAGTTAATATTCTTATAAATATGATGAATAGCACTATATTCATAGCAACGAAATGTATCTTCACTTTCAAATACTTTAAAAGTACCTTTTTGCTTCCTTTTATTTTTAATGTTTTCAAGTAAATTCATTAGCACTTGTTTATTGCTATCAGGAATTAAGGTAATCAATGATTTACCAACTAATTCATCTCTTGATATTTGAAATAATTCGCAAGCTGTTTGATTTAATTCAATTATTTCGAAATAATCATTCCATAATATAAGTCCTTCAAGTGATTTCTCAAAAACAAGTCGATATATCATACTTAGTATTTGATCTGGGGTTTGTTCGTTTGTTTTGCTTGTAATCATCCGGTACTCTTTACCTCCCCATCTACCTACAATAAATCAAAAATATTACCTAATTATTTCTCTATACCTAGATAAATATCCTTTATACAATTTATGGTAATACAAAATTCGTTTTTTTGTCAAAAATAAAACCAGCCCTATAATTAGAACTGGTTTAATAATTATTTTATAGATATGGATTTTCGTGTTTGGCTTTAAGTCGATGCCATCTCTTTTCCACTTCGGCTTCGAAATCCATTAATATCTCTTTATTTTCTTCTTTTAGTAGATGCTTTGTCTTCCCCATATATTTCAACCACTCTGAAAGAGCAACACGCTTATTTTTCTCCTCAGGGTTATAAGTAATCGTTGTTACACCTTGTTCAACCTCATATAAAGGGAAGAAACAAGAATTAACGGCTTGCTGGAGGATTACCTCACCGTAGCGGTCTTCAGATTTCCAGTTTAACGGACAGGTAATGAGAATCTTTCCATAAACCGTACCAACATTTTGCGCATACCACTGAGCCTTTGCACCCTTTTTAATTAGGTCCTGAGGAAACGCCTCAGACCCCGTAAATACATATGGAATATTGGTAGCAGCCATAATTTGAGCCGTATCTTTATGATGGAAGGCTTTCCCTTTTTGTTTTTTTCCAACTCCGGAAGTACTTGTCATATGACCAATTGGAGTAGAATAGGACATTTGTGAACCTGTATTCATATATCCTTCATTGTCGTACTCCAGCATAATAAGCTTATGACCACGAAGGGCAGTACCAATTGCAGAGCCCATCCCAATATCCATACCGCCGTCACCAGTAATCATAACAAAGGTGGCATCTTCTGCAACTTCAATTTCGCCTCGACGTTTTAATTCAAGGAACGCTTCAACAGTACCAGAAAGTGTCGCTGCACCATTTTGAAATAGATTATGCATCATTGTTTGTTTATGAGAGCTATATGGATATGATGTCGTAGTTACATAGGCACAGCCTGTTTGGAACAAAACAACAATATCCCCTTCAATTCCTTTAAAAAATAATTCTAAACCAGCAAAAATCCCACATCCTGGACATGCCCCATGACCAGAAGCAATTCGTTTTGGTTTATTTGTTAAATTTCTTAATGGAGGAATTTTCACTTTCAATTTATTCGTTTCTTCATCCATTTTGACATCAATCAGACCTGTTTTATAAACATCGCCATGTTGAGGTGTAATAACAGGCTTTAGGATTTTTTCCGGATTACCTGGAATGTGCCCATAGTAATCAAACGGCTTTTCAGCATAGCCTTTTTCTGCTGCCTCAACTGCCATATCAAAAAACTTTTCGGCATCATCTGCATAGAAATCTTTACCGCCTAAGCCAAAAACACGGCTTAAAACAATCGTTTTATTGTTCTTATCATCTTGAAGGGCTGACTTCACTTCATGAGTTAAGTTAGGACCGTTTGCACCGTATGAATCTGCACGTTCTCCAACTAGTAAAGCTTTCACATTTTTTAATGCTTCACGAATCTCTTTAGCAGGGAATGGACGAATAATATTAGGACTAATTACGCCAACCTTGATGCCTTTTTCGCGATAACGGTCGACAACATCCTTGGCAGATTCGGCTGCAGAATTCAGTAGGAAAACGGCTACTTCTGCATCTTCCATACCGTATAAATCTAATACTGAATACTTACGTCCAGAAACTCTTGCGTATTCGGCCGCTACTTCTTGATAAACTTCTCCAGCTGCATAAATGGCTTCTGATTGTTGGAAATGATTATTCATTAAATCCTCGCCATTCATATGCGCACCAATCGTTACCGGTTTTTTTGGATCACGAGCAAAATGATAATCAGTAGGACATTCGCCAACAAATTGTTGTACAACACGACGGTCAGTAAAATAATCAACCTTACGCTTTTGATGAGAAGTAAAGAATCCATCGTATGCTACAATAACAGGCAAACGAACCTTTGAGTGCTCGGCAATTTTTAAAGCCATAATATTCATATCATAAACAGCCTGAGGTGTTCTCGCTGTTAAGATTACCCAGCCCGTATTTAAACCATAATAAAGGTCAGAGTGGTCTCCTCGGATATCTAATGGTCCGCTTACTGCGCGAGTAACTAGATTCATTACCATCGGGAAACGCGTCCCTGCTTGGACCGGTAATTGTTCAATCATATATAAAAATCCATTGGCACTTGTGGCATTAAAGACGCGAGCCCCAGTTGCCGATGCACCATAACAAATCCCTGCGGAACCATGCTCACCATCGGCTGGTATTAATTTAATATCATGCTCTCCGCGAGCCTTCATTTGATCTAAGTATTGGGCAACCTCTGTTGAGGGAGTGATCGGAAAATAACCCATAATATGGTAATTGATTTGTGCCGCAGCCATTGCTGCCATTTCATTACCTGATTCAAAAGTAGTCGTTTGTTCTGCGATATTAACCGTTTTTAAGTTTTCTTCTAAAATTGCCATTAGGAAATCCCTCCTACTAAATAAGGAAAGTTTTGTTGAACACGATTCTTTTCTGCATAACCAATCATTTCACGCAGTTCTGTTAAGGCGGACGTTGGACATACCTCGACACACTTTAAGCAACCTTTGCAATATTGATAGTCAATCCCTTTTAAAAATAATTGTTTGCGGCCTTTTTTGTCCTCGCCTGCCTGCCAAACAAAGCAATAGTCAGGGCAAACCGTATCACAAGCAGCACAATGGATGCATTTTTCTTGTTCAAGCTGAGGCAGGAATCCTTGACGTGATCCACTTAAATCTTTAAGGATGCTGTTAGCCTGGGTAGTAATAACACCACCAATTTCTTGAGTTAAATAACCTAACTGAGGTTGTGGGCGTTCAAACTTTTTTCCTACTGCATCTTCTGGAACTTCGTATTTTTTAAATTTCACTTCGTTGTATCCACGATCGAAGGTGCGGATATTTGGTTCCACTAAATGTGGGTACTTTTTCTCAAACGTTTTACGGATAACATTCCGCATGATTTCTGGTTCAAGGAAATCACAAATTCGGAATAATGCACCTAGCATCGCTGTATTGACCTTTGTTTTTTCTTCTACAGCAATACTTAATGCATCTACCATTGCAACGGTTCCATATTCTATTTTTAAATCTCGTTTAATGTCATCAAAGTCTCTAGTGGAGTTGACAAGAACGATTCCATCGGGTCTTAATCCACTTACAACGTTCACCATTTTATATAATGCCTCGTGAAATACCCCAATAACATGTGGTTCTTCGATTGGACTATGGTCTCGAATTTCCACATCAGGGTCACAGTAGCGAATAAAGCTTTTGACTGGAGAGCCTTTTTTCTCGGAACCGTAAGATGAAAAGTTTGAACCATTTAACCCTAAGCCCAATACTCCGGCTTCGGCTAACATTTTTCCAGCTAAATTAGCCCCTAATCCCCCAATCGATTCTAAGCGGATTTCAAAAAATCCCAGTTCATTTTTTTGCGGTAATATAGACAATTGTCTCCCTCCCATTTTTACTAACCAAAAAGTATAAAAAACTTTCTCTTTTGTTATTTTAGGAGGTTTTTAATATTTTTGCCGTGACAAACATCATAGTTTCACAAAAAAATATATAACACTTTATTTTTTTCACCAAAAACCCTTTATATAATTGAATTGAAATCGGATACATCAATATATAACAGAATTAATTTTTATAGTATAACAGAAAAGAAATTACTTTTTTTCTCCCTTTTTTGATTGGATCCTTTATAGATTCTATCTTTTTGGTTGAAAATAAAGTAAAATAGACTGTTGATTCATAAATGTTTTTTAAGGAGTTAAAGAAATGAATATCATTTGTACAACATTAAACGCTAAATATATACATACAAATCTTGCTATACGTTATTTAAAGGCCTATGCCTCACCTGAATTTAACATTCAATTAACCGAATATACAATCAAGGATCCTGTGATGAACATCGTTACCGACTTAATCAGAAAAAACCCCGATGTCATCGGCTTTAGTTGTTACATCTGGAATATTGAAGAGACCATTAAAGTCATCAAAATGATTAAAAAAATAAATCCTGGTATTCACCTTGTTATTGGTGGTCCGGAGGTCACCTATGATGTCTATGAATGGATGGAAACGATTCCAGAATTCGATTTTATCGTCATTGGTGAGGGTGAATCCACCTTCAAACAGCTTTTGACACAGATTTCCCTCAACAAACAGTTTCATAAAGTACCTGGAATTGCTTATCGTGAAAATGGACTAATCAAAATTAACCCACAGCAAAATAAACTAGATCTAAGAGATTTACCAAGTCCATACCGTTTTGCCGAAGACATTCCCTATCTAGCCAAACGTGTGACTTATATTGAAACAAGTCGTGGTTGTCCGTTTAGTTGTCAATTTTGCCTCTCCTCAATCGAAGTGGGGGTAAGGTATTTTGACCGCGAAAAGGTTAAAAATGACATCCGATATTTAATGGCTAATGGAGCAAAAACGATCAAGTTTGTCGACAGAACTTTTAATATAAGTAGAAGCTATGCAATGGAAATGTTCCAATTTTTAATCGATGAACATTTACCTGGTGTGGTTTTTCAATTTGAAATCACCGCCGATATAATGCGTCCTGAGGTTATAGAATTTTTAAACGAAAACGCCCCTGAGGGATTATTCCGTTTTGAAATTGGTGTTCAATCTACAAATGATTACACAAATGAACTTGTGAAACGAAAACAAAATTTTACCAAACTAACACGTACAGTTACTTTAGTAAAAGAAGGCGGAAAAATTGACCAGCATCTTGATTTAATAGCCGGTCTGCCAGAAGAAGATTACACTTCATTTAAGAAAACCTTTAATGATGTGTTTGAACTACGACCTGAGGAGCTTCAACTTGGTTTTTTAAAAATGCTTCGGGGCACAGGTGTTAGATTAACGGCCGATAAACATGATTATATTTACATGGATCATTCTCCCTACGAGATTTTAGGGAATAATGTTCTTTCCTTCGAGGATATTATTCGTATTAAACAAGTTGAAGATGTGTTAGAAAAGTACTGGAATGACCATCGAATGGATGAAACAGTTGAATACTTGGTTTCAAATGTCTTTCCAACACCATTTGACTTTTTCCAGGATTTTGGAACATTTTGGGATGAACAAGGCTGGTCGAGAATTGGCCATCAACTAGAAGATCTTTTTACTAGACTTTATCAATTTCTAGCAGCCAAACAGATAGAGGATTTGGACATTATCGAAGGATTAATGAAATATGACTACTTGCTTAATCAAAAGTTTAACCCGCGCAAACCTTGGTGGGAAACACGGTTAGATAAAAGTGATCGGTCAGCCATCTATCGCAAAATTCTTGAAGAACCATTGGTATTTGGTGAACAATTTCATTCACTAAAATTAAATGAAAAAGAATTATACAAACATACCCTGCTCGAAAATCTGTCGTTTGACTTAAAAAATTACCTAATCAATCGCAAAATCAATCGTACAAATTCAATTTTATTGGCTTACTTTTCACCTGCTAATCAAAAGACAAAAATCTTTAGCTTTAAAAAATAATCCAAGGAGATTTCTCCTTGGATTATTTCTTTTGCTTTTTTTTATTATTTTCTCGTTGCTTATCGGATTGGTTTGAAAAAGCTAATTCATAAAGTTTAGCATTATTTAAATCACCAAATTCAATTCCGAATTCAACATTGGTAATTTCTTTATTTCTTTTGTTACCCATTATGCCCTACCTGCTCGTCCTTGCTTTGAATTTCGGTTTGCGCCTTTCATTGGGTTTTCACCTTCGCTAAATTCTGCCGAGAACTCCGATTCTGCAAGATTTTTCTTAGGAGTCTTACTATATTTATCAACTGCATCAAATTCCGCTTTGCGTTTGGCCATATTTTTTCCCTCCATAAAATTTGAAGTCCATATTATTGTTTCATTTCTTATGAAAAAGATACTCGTTTTAGATTGCTAAATTTTTTCGGACATAAAAAAATTCTTCTGTTCCCACAATAATCGTAAAGGATGTGATGAATATGAAAAAGGATAAAAATAAAAATCAATTTTCGATTGACGAAACTCTACCACATCAGATTACAGCTCCAAGCTTTAAAGGAACTGGGATCAAAATGCAGCCTCCCTTTAAAAATTCTCAGGGTGTTATAATTGGAGATAGTCATTATTCTTCGGCCAATTCACCGCTTGAAAATTGGTCAGATGAAACAGATCCAGCGATCATGTCGGGAGACGAATGGGTTCATCCTACTAATGATATTGGTTGGAATACAGCTGAAAATCGTGAATTATTAGAGGAAAAACGGAAACCACAAGCCTATCCATTCATGCATCCAACAAAGGATGTATCATTAGGTAAAGATTAAGGTAAATAAAAGCGAAGGAGCCAATTAAAGCCCTTCGCTTTTATTTACCCAATAATAACTCTTTCCTTCGGATAATGATAATTCGGAACAACTCGTTTTCCTCCAATAATTAATAGGAACGAAATCATTCCTACTCTTCCAATAAACATGAGGAGCATGATAATAACTTTACCAACAATTGATAAATCGGCCGTTATCCCCATTGATAAGCCTGTTGTTCCGAAAGCAGATGCTACTTCAAAAATCAATGGTAATAATGGTAATTCTTCTGTGATATATAAAATAAATACAGATGTAAAGCAAATAAATAAAGCCATCATTGAAACAACTAATGATTTAATAATATCATCTTCATGTAGTTCTCGTTTAAAAATTTTAATGTTCCGGTTACCTCGTGCAAAATGGAAAAAGAATAGTAAATTTAGGGCTAAAGTTGTTACGCGGATACCACCACCCGTTGAGCTGGGTGAGGCACCAATAAACATTAGGGCCGCAATAAACAATAGCGTTGGTTCAGTAAATTGATTGATATCCATCGTAGTTAATCCCGCGCTTTTCGTCGTAGTAGAATGAAAAAATGCATAGAAAAACGAGGCGTACCAAGATTTATCTTTAAAGAAGTGGTCAAATTCAAGAAACACAATCACAATTGTACCCAAAATTAATAAACCTAAAAATGTTACAGTTGTAAGCTTTGTATTAAGAGAAAAGTGAGATTTCTTATCATTTCGGCTGAAAAGAAATTCTTTTGTCTCGACCAACACAGGGAAACCAATAGAACCTAGAATGATTAGTAAGATAGACACTAATTGAACGAAATAATCATTAGCAAAGGGAACTAGGGATTCTCCGGTAATATCAAAACCTGCATTTGTCGTTGCACTAACCGATGCAAATAAACCATGTAGAAACGCTTCTTCCCAATTGGAATAATATTTTAAAAAATAGGTCCCTAAAATGATTGCTCCCATTAACTCGATTAAAATAATGATGACAAGAATCTGTTTTAACAATTTTACTAATCCTGCTAAACTTGATTGATTTTGATCGGTCATAATTAATCGTCGCTCACGCAAGCCAATTTTTCTACCGATGATTAACCAAAAAAAAGTTCCTAAAGTCATAACCCCAATCCCACCAAATTGTAGGACAAACATTAGGATATATATACCTTTGTCAGTAAAGGTTTCCACCATTGAAACGGTAGACAAGCCTGTAACACTAACAGCACTTACAGCTGTAAAGAGGGCATCCATAAATGTCCATTTTACACCTGGTTTTATCGCTATCGGTAAGCTTAATAAAATCATACTAACTGAAACAGCTAGAAAATAATACGCGACAATTATTTGTGCTGGAGTTAGCATTGTCAAAAACCTTCTTAATGTTTGTTTCATCCTCGTTTGGTTCCTTTCACTTGCTTAACAAATTCTCTTTCACCTTATCTTAATGAAAAACCATAAAGGAATAAAGTCATTTCTTTAAAAAATTTTATTTGGGAGTTCAAATAAAATTTACCTCTTATGATTTTCCGCAAATAGTCCAAAACTATTTGTACAGAGTTCTTCTCTGTAAATCCAACCATTTTGGTTTAATTTAGGAGTGATGAAAGATGGCAAGAAGTAGTAATAAATTGTTGGTCCCAGGTATTGAACAGTACCTTGATCAAGTGAAATATGAAATTGCTCAAGAATTTGGGGTAAACTTAGGATCAGATACTGTTTCTCGTGCAAATGGTTCAGTTGGAGGAGAAATCACTAAACGATTAGTCCAACAAGCACAAGCTCAATTATCTGGAAAGTAAATTCCAAAATACCAAAAAACTGAATAATGATATGGAAAAAAGTCCGAACCAACTGGTTCGGACTTAAAATTAATTGTTTTTCTTCTCATCTTTTTTATTTTTGTTATTAGATTTATTGGTATTGTTACCCTTATCTTTGTCTTTATTATTTTCTTTGTCTTTATTCTTTTCTTTATCTTTATTCTTTTCTTTATCTTTGTGCTTATCTTTATCGTTGTGCTTTTCTTTATCGCTGTGCTTTTCTTTATCGTTGTTTTTACCGTTATCCTTATTCTTACCATTTCCGTTGTTTTTCTGTTTTGCTTCAGGATCAGCCTTTATTTCCTCTTTATCAGTAGGAACATTTTTACTTGTTTTTTTTTCCTTTTCCGACCCTTTATTATCTTTATTTTGATTATTCTTTTTTTCTTCTTTCTTTACTTGCCCTGGAGGAACCGTTTTATCTTTTCCCTTTTGCTTATTCTGGTTTTCATGATTCTTTTCTTCTTTTACTTTTCCATTTGATTTTAATTGGTCAGATGGGTGATTGGCTGATTTATTATTTGTCTCTTTTTCATCAACCTTCATTTTATTTGAATTATGTTTATTAGAATCAGTTTTCTCTTGCTTTTGCCGTTCTTCGTTTTTCTCTTTTAGTTTATGCTCTTTATAAACTCCAGGTGTAATCCCTTGTTTGTGAGCTACTTCTCTTTCCTCTTTCGTCGCTTCGACTACAGTAAGTTGGAGATTTTCTTGATTTACTTTTGATTCTATTTTTTGAAAGCTTTCCTCAAGCTTTTTTTCTATTTTCAATTCCTTCTGTTCTTCGTAAACGGTTGAAATAACCACTTGAGCTTGCGCTTCAAAATACCCTTGTTTTTTCATTTCATCAATGATTTGACTCGTTACATCAGTAACCTCATGACGTTTCCAGTCAGTAATTTCCGCAAGCACTTTTTTACCTTCATCATTAAATGCTTCCATATCGATTACCTTTAAGTCATTATTTACTGCCAATTCTACGCTTGGATTCACATCAATCGACATGTACGCATAAACGTCATTACTTCCATAAAATGGTATAAAAGAACCGATAATTAAGATTGCTGCAATAGCGGCCGCAGCTAAGGCCTTCCCAGGAAGTAAATGTAAAAACAAAGATTTTTTCCTTTGTTCAATAGCAACGGGAAAAAAATCAATTTCTTCACCAAGTAGGTAAACTTGTTTTTGCCTACGAGCTTTTAAAAACTCGCCCTCTGGGGTCAATAATGTTAAAAAACGTTCATCCATCTCCATAATTATTCCTTTTTTCACGTTTTTAACACCCCTTTAATATAGTCCTTTAAATAGATATAGTCATTAATTAAAATTAGTGAAATGGCCATAATATATTTTCGATTACGTTCAATCGTTTTCCTGCTTACATCCACTAACTCTTCAAGTTGTTTAATGGGAAGACGCTTTTTCTCTAAAAAATAATCTCTTAATTGATGTTGCTCCACAAGGATATTTGCAATGGTAATTGCATTTTTTCTCGCATCTGCATGTTTTGGAGATTGTTCCACTAAATCTTGAAAGGATAGATCGTACTCCTTCAAAATGATTTGAAACTGAATAATTTCCTGACGTCTATGTTCAGCATCTTGCTTCCTTTCATAGTCGTCAACAGATATTTCATTTTCAATCTTCAAACTTGGTGAATCATCATCCGAATGATGTCCCCCGATATCAAAGCTTACCATCGGGTTCTTCGAAGCCTTGCGAATATAGTCAATCACTCTACGCTTTATCATTATTTCTGCAAAACTTATAAGGGAGCTCCCTTTATCGGGGCTATATTTTTGAATGGCTTCATGAAAGGCAATAAGGCCAATGCTAAATTCATCATCAGATTCATAAATATAACGCTTGCAAACGGAAGATACCGTTTTAGCAATAAATGGTTTATACGATTCTATGGTCTCATTTAATAAAGTAAGATCACCTTGTTGGATTTTTAATACGGTTTCCTCTAATGATCGTTTTTTCTTTTTAGTCATAAATAATAAACCGAGCAATAGCCTCACCTCTCTTTACCTGTATCATTATAACATACGAGGAAAAGACAAAATATAAGGGGGTTTACTCGAAAAAAGTGTAATCGCGATTACTTTTTCACTAAACTATTACGAAAATATCCGTTTTGTTTTGGGGGTAAGAATAAAAAAACGACTCTTCTACTTATGAGAGAGTCGTTCATTTTATTCTAGCTCTGATAATCCATTGGATTATAAAGTTTTACAGCAGGATTTTTCTCGGTAAACCATCTTAGAGCAAATTCATTTTCAAAAAGGAATGCATATTTATCGAAACGATCCTTGACAAGAATACTTCGGGAACTGGATAGGTTTTCATCAACGATGTCCCCATCGACCCATCTTGTAATTTTTGAGCCCAATCGTTCCATTATAACTTCGGTATTGTACTCATTCCGCATCCGATGCTCAAATACCTCAAATTGCAACTGTCCTACAGCACCTAGGTAATAATCATCTGTCTTAACCGTTTTAAAAAGCTGAATGGCACCTTCTTGTACAAGTTGCCCAATCCCTTTTTGAAACGATTTTTGTTTCATTACGTTTTTTGCCGAAACACGAACGAATAACTCAGGAGTAAATTGCGGTAATTTTTCATATTGAAAATGATCTTTCCCTACTGTTATCGTGTCGCCAATTTGGTATGTCCCAGTATCATACAGACCAATAATGTCTCCACTCACTGCCTCTTCAACGGTGCTTCTATCATCCGCCATAAATTGCGTTGATTGGGAAAGTTTCATTTGCTTTCCTAATCGTGGGATATTTACCGTCATACCACGTTCAAATTTCCCTGAACAAACGCGTAAAAAAGCAATACGATCACGGTGAGCTGGGTTCATATTGGCTTGAATTTTAAAAATAAAGCCAGAAAACGATTCAGAAAGTGGATCAATTTCCCCTACGCTAGAATTTCTTGGTTGTGGAGCAGGTGCAAATTTTAGATAGGTTTCTAAAAATGTTTGTACCCCAAATGTCGTTAGGGCACTTCCAAAGAATACTGGCGTAATCGAACCGTTCATCACTCGTTCAGCCGAAAATTCGTTGCCAGCTTCATTCAATAGCATTATTTCTTCAAGCGTTTGGTCGTATAATCCCGATTTCTTTAAAGGATGCTCACCTTCAATTTCCCCATCATCATTTAATGGGATAAATCGTTGATCCTCGTCAACACGAAATTGTTCAATCCGATTGTAAAAGCGGTCGTAAATACCTAGGAATTCCTTGCCCATCCCTATTGGCCAATTCATTGGGTAAGATTCAATCCCCATTACCTCTTCCAACTCTGCTAGCAACTCGAGCGGATATTTTCCTTGACGATCTAATTTGTTAATAAAAGTAAAAATTGGAATGCCACGCATTCGGCAAACTTTAAACAGCTTTAAGGTTTGTTCCTCAATCCCCTTTGCTGAATCGATGATCATTACCGCACTGTCAACAGCCGTTAACGTCCGGTAGGTATCTTCACTAAAGTCTTGGTGTCCGGGTGTATCAAGAATATTGACACGAAAGCCATTGTAATCAAACTGCATGACACTGGAAGTAACAGAGATACCACGCTGTTTCTCGATTTCCATCCAGTCACTTGTGGCAAATTTACCTGTTTTCTTTGCTTTAACGGTTCCGGCATCTCTGATAGCGCCACCGAACAAAAGCAACTTTTCCGTTAACGTCGTTTTCCCTGCGTCAGGGTGGGAGATAATCGCAAAAGTCCGGCGCGATAATACTTCATCTTGAAACTTTTTTACCATATTGAAAAATCCTTTCTATTTCCCTTCAAATTTTCACTCATAAAATTAATCTTATCTTTCTCCTCATCACTTTGCAATTACAATTTATTCATATCCAAATTTTCGAAAAGAGGTGATTGCTACATATTCGTATGGGTCTATTGTATAATAATTTTTAGAGGTGATGAAATGTTAAAAGAGCGGTTTAAAAATGGACATTTACGTTTTACTGAGGCAGCAAAGGATTATGTTGAATCACCTGAAAAAACAAAGGAATTAATTCAATCAGCAGGGAAAAAAGCAGCAAATAACAAAAATTCCCTACAGGATGTATGGGATCGACTGCACTTATTATTCGATTTTGTTACGGATTGGCGGAATGGCGAATATAGAAAAGTTCCAAATGGTTCTGTTCTAATGATTGTTGCGACGATTATTTATTTTGTTTCTCCAATTGATATGGTTCCAGATTTTCTTATAGGATTAGGAATATTAGATGATGCCGCTGTAATTGGTTTTACACTAAAACAAATTGGGACAGATTTGGATAAATATAAAGAATGGAAAGAAGACAAAAGTAAAAGAGATCCTAGTAAATAGGATCTCTTTCTTTAAGGATTAACAAAAGCAAGCTGCGCCTACAATGATTAAAAGGATGAAGAGAACAACGATTAATGCGAAGCCTCCTCCAAACCCTCCACCATATCCATAACCATAACCGCAACCACCAAAACCACCATAACCATAACCGTACATACTTTCCACTCCTATTCTTTTATATGATTTTTATAATTGGGATTAGAAACACCAAGCGGCCCCAATAATGATTAACAAGATGAACAATACAACAAGTAAGGCGAAGCCTCCGTTAAAATTACAACATGTGCCTGACATTCAAACTACCTCCTTCTCGAGTCTAATTTATACTATTCAGAATCGGGAAGTTGTGCGATTAACTATAAGAAAAATGGGCTCTTTATCTTCTATATGGCTTAAATCTCATGAAAAGAATAGTATTTTTATCGCTTGGTATCCAAAATACGTTCCAAAACCGATTAAGGATATCCCTGATACCAACGAAATCCAAGTGATAATTTTTTCTGTTGACCATTTTCTAAAACCACTCGAAATTCCAGCCATCATAATATCCCAGATAAATAACCCTAAAAATATCGCTAAACTATAAATAATTAACTGTTGATGACTCGAAGTAGCAGCCGTTTTGGCTAGAACAGATCCATAGATTCCCAACCAAAACAAAATCGTTAGTGGATTAGATATTGAAATAAAGAAGCCAGAAAAAAATGACCTATAAAGTGGCTCTTCTCTCTTGTTACGATAGGAAATTGCTGGTCCAGAGTTCGCTATACTTTCTATACCTGTGTAAATTAATACAAAGCTGCCGAATAACCATAAAAAGGTTTGCATAAACTGCGTTTCAAGAAATTTTATTACACCTATGTAAACTAGTAGCATATAACAACCATCCGCAACAAATGCTCCAACTCCGACCAACCAAGAATGCCAAAATCCGTTTCTAATTCCCTTGTCTAATTGTGCCGCATTAACAGGACCAATTGGGGCTGCTAATGATAACCCTAAAAGTACATAGCTTAGAAAAACACTCATAAAACCCACTCCTAACCTGAATAAAAAGACCTTGTCTTAAAACTTATTCAGTCGGATATGGTTGTACAACTTTTTTATAAAAGATGGGCAAGTAATTCTCCATTATGGGGAAAAATGTTGGAATAAGACTACATTAAAAAGGTGTGAAAAATATGAATGATAATGAGATTTATTCTAATATTAAACAAGTTGTCCAAGAGGCAGAAGAAGCGGTAATAAAAGCTCAAGGTAATTCTGAACCTCAATTTTTACAACAAGCAGGTCAACAACTTATGCACGCAAGTGAATATATTGATCATATAGAAAATCAAGTTGATTCCGTCAATGGAGTTCTTGCGGAAGACATACATCGCGCAAAAGAACATCTTCGGAATCTCCAAGAAAATCAAAATGCCTTAAAATAAACAAAGAGGTGTTCATGTGAACACCTCTTAAGATGGAAAATAGTCCAACTCCTGGAACAAATCATTAAGTTCCTCGACTGTCAAATCTCGCCACTGACCAATTGGCAATTTTCCTAGTTTAATATTCATGATGCGAATCCGTTCCAATTTTACAACGCGATAACCGAAAACCTTGCACATCCTACGGATTTGTCGATTTAATCCTTGTGTTAAAATAATTCGAAATGTCCGGTCGTTCATTCTAGTTACCTTGCATTTCTTTGTTTTGACACCTAAAATTTCTACCCCATTTGCCATCCCAGATAAAAATTCTTGGTTAATCGGCTTATCAACTGTCACAATATATTCCTTCTCATGTCCAAACTCAGAACGAAGAATTTTGTTAACAATGTCACCGTCATTCGTTAATAAAATGAGCCCTTGGGAATCTTTATCAAGTCGTCCAATTGGAAAGATTCGTTCTTTATGATTAACAAAATCAACCATATTACCTTTAACCTGCTTTTCAGAAGTTGAGGTAATACCTACAGGCTTATTCAAAGCAATATAAATTGGTTTCGGTTTTGCCTTTATCGGCTTCCCATCAATAAGGACAATATCCCCAGGCTCTACCTGACTCCCATGCTCACAAAGAATACCATTAATCGTAATTCTGCCTGCCTCCACTAATCGATCAGTTTCTCGCCTTGAGCAAAATCCCGTTTCGGCAATATACTTATTTATTCTCATTCGAAACCCCATTTCCCATAACTAATTCAATGATCATGGGTTAAATCTATCGAAAAGAAAAAATTTAGTCAAGACTAGTGTCACTACGAAGGATCTGACTTTTAATCATTCTTGACTTTGGGATGTAAAATTTTATTCTTTCACTGTACTGGTTTGCCATTTTTCAAGCAATTGACCTTCCTTATCACTCTTCATTCCCGCTTTCATTGGCTGAGAAGGATCCTTTGTTAAATACCAGGCTAACGTGTCTTGAGCCGTTTCTTCCACCGAACGGAATGTCAGACCCGCGGCAAGTGCCCTTGAGGTATCGGCTGAAAGCATACCACTCATATCCTTGCCATCAGGTAGCTTCCCTTGGGGTAACCATAACGGCATTTCCATCCAAGGTCCAACCTCATTTTCCAATAAAAAATGTTCATCTACCCAAATGAATTCAGCATGACTATTAAGCCCTTGTTTGATGGAATTTAGCATAGATTCCATCGTTAAATTCTTATCCAAGCCGGTAGCATTAAATATACCAAACTCTTGTTTTTCTACCATACCAATCGTCCATTTCGCTAAATCGCGAACATCAATAAATTGAACCATCCGATCCGGACTTCCAGGTGCTAAAATTTTCCCTCCATCATTAACCCGCTTGACCCAGTAGGTAAAGCGATCAGAACCGTCATACGGCCCGACAATCAGTCCTGGTCGGATGATTGTACTCTTAGTTGGTATAATAGTAAGTAAGGTTTGTTCACACAAAGCTTTTAACTCTCCATAATAGCTCATGATGGCAGAATCGCCTTCTTTATATAGTTCATCTGCCTTTTCCCTCGACACCATTAATAAATCAGATTCCTCATCAAAATTCTTTTTGGAAAAATCCTTGTAAACTGAAATCGTTGAAATTAGCACATATTGACCAACATTTTCTTTTAAAATCTCGGCTGACTTTTCTACTGATTGTGGCCAGTATCCGCATGTATCAATAACAGCGTCCCATTTTCGATTTTCCAATAAACTAATCTCCATATTTCGATCGCCATGGATTTGCTCGACATGATTAAAATCTGTTTTATTGTTACCACGGTTGAATAAAGTGATTTCATGATTCTTCTTTAAGCCCTCTTCTACAAGGTATCTCCCCAAAAACCTAGTTCCACCAATAATTAATATCTTCATCTTGCACCCCCATAATATTTCTCCCCCTACCTTTATTCTAAATAGTTTGAAAATTAATTACAAATTTTAAGAAAGCACTTTAACGCTTTAAAGCAAGTGGGGACAGTCCCCACTTGCTTTAAAGTGTTAAAGTGCTTGCCTGATTTCTAAATGAATGACAGCCTATTTATAGAGCTGTCTTTTTTTGATGCATTTTTTGTATTTGCAGAGCAATGTTTTTGCCATTTGTAATACAATCCGGAATTCCAACACCATAATAAGAGCAGCCGGCAATCAATATTCCTGGATAGTTCGCATCGAGCTTTCTTTCAATCGCATCAACTGTCTGTGGATGTGATATTAAATAATTTGGCATACTATTCGACCATAAAGTAACCTCATGTACAACTGGCATACTCGTAATTCCCAAGCTCTTTCTAATGTCGTCCATTGCAACTTGGAGCAGCCTTTCTTTCCCCGCTGTTTCTAATTCTGAATAAACAGGGTGACTACTTTTATAAAAAAGTCTAACTAATAAATTGCCCTTTATCGATGTATGTTGCCACTTTCGACTCGTCCATGTACAAGCATTGCATGATAATTCATTTTTAGACGCACTGATAAATCCTGTCCCATCCGTAGGTAGAATGGCATCAGGTACATCATAACCGAGATACACACTAATTAATGAACTGTTTTTCAGGTCTGAAAATTCAGCCAGCAAATCACTGTCAGCCAAAATCTCTCCCGCTACTGTATGTGGAATAGCCAAGATACAATAGTTACATTCAATGATTTCCTCGTTTTGTAGATGAATTTGATAGAAATCGTTTGCTTTTGAAATATTATTTACTTTTAACCCCTTTAAAACCTCAACATCTTCTAGTTTTGATTCATAAGCATCAATTAATGTCGACAGACCATTTATAAAAGAAAAAAACTTTTTTCCCTCACCGCTTTGAAACTTTTCCTTATTTGCCTCAAATCCTTTGATGATGCTACCGTATTTATTTTTATAATCAAGTAAATATGGTAAGGTCGATTTCAAGGTTAGGTCACTTAAATCCCCGGAATAAACACCTGATAAAACAGGTGCAATCTGCTTTTCAACTAGTTCCTTACCGAAATAATATTCGAGGAAGTCGCCAATTGAGTCGTTACTTGTAAAATGGCTATCCGTTTTATAAAGATCCTGTAATGCGCTTACTTTTCCCTCTGCGGATATTAATGTACTTTTTGCTAGAGATTCGATGCTTGTAGGGATACCAAAGACAGAGTCTGGCGGAATCGGTTTCAATTCTCCATCAGTGTAAATAAAAGATTTGCCAGTGGCATTGAAAACCACCTCATCTTCTAAACCCAATTCCTCAATAAAAGATAAACCTGTGATTTTCCGAGAAACAATGGAATCAGCACCTGTTTCCATCACAAAACGATCCTTTGTCACAGTACGGATTTTGCCACCAAGCTCCTCATTCTCTTCGATTAGGATCAACCTGATTTTTTCTTTTGATTCTTTTTTCCATTTATGTAATTCGTAAATGGCTGAAAGACCTGTCACGCCACCGCCAATGACTACTATTGTTTTCACCGATATTCACCTCTACCTTACTTTTGACAATCAAATTTTAACATAAAAAAACAAAAAGCACAGGATAACCTGTGCTAATAAAACTACTATCAACCGTCCATTTTTATCGTTCATCAGCACTGATAACGCGATTGCGCCCCTCATTTTTCGCTTTATATAAGGCCATGTCGACTAAATGAAATAATTCTGTATGATGAGAGGAATTAGTTGGCAGATGGCCAATTCCCATTGACACGGTGATGGGTCTACCAATGGGATTTTCCGATTCTTCTGTTGCTCTTCTAATATTTTCAGCAATTTGAAAAGCAATTTTTGGTTCTGTATTAGGCAGGATGACGATAAACTCCTCGCCGCCAAACCGATAAAGAAGGTCATCCTTCCGTGTTTCCTTTTTTAATATTTCTGCTAATAATTTTAGAACATCATCGCCTTTTAAATGGCCAAACTCATCATTTACTAATTTAAAATGATCAATATCTAACAGTAATAAACTATAGTCATTCAATTCCTTGACGGTTTTGTTATAAGACCTCCGATTGTTCAAACCAGTTAAGGGATCTAGTGTAGCTTCATTTTCAAAGTAATGTATTTGTTTCTTATAAAACTCTACCATAATAAACATTGATTTTTTTAACTCGGTTAATTCAAAAAAGGTTTCTGGAATGGATGGTAAAGGTATGGATTGTTTTTCAATTATTTGATGAGAAAAGTCTGCCAATTTCCTTAAAGGCTGTACAATCTTTTTTAACAAGAGTAACGCTAATAGGAAAACAAACATCATAAATGGTATCGTGTATTTTGCCACCTGGATTGCCATGTCATAAGTAGGTCCACTGACTGAATCCTTTGGGGTTTGACTGACAATTCCCCAGTGACTTCTTTTTACAGATGCATAACCTGCAAGCATAGCAATGCCTTTTGTATTAATTACCTCTTCCTGACCACTTTTTCCTTCTATGAGTTTTTGAACAACTTTATTTTCTCTTGCATTTTTATTAATCTGGTCACTATCTGGATGGTAGATAATGGTACCGTTTGAATCAACCACATAGACATATGAATTTTTTAGATGTTTTGGATGTTCGCCAAGAGTCTTTTTTAGACTATTATCCTCATTTAAATAAATGGTTCCTGCTAAGAAACCTTTATAAATCCCATCATCATTAAAAACCGGAAATGAAACAAGAACAAGTAAACGTCCTGTTACACCGAGATAGGGCGATGAAATATAGGGTACTTTTCTTTTCAGTGATTCTGTTGCCCCAAGAGATGTTAACCTTTTCCCCTCTAAACCAAGGTGTGGTACTGTCGTTGCGACCAATCCTTTATTCGTAACAAATAATAAAGAGTTAAAATAATCAGTTGAATCCATAAGCTGATTAAGATTTTTATGAAGTGCTTGATAATTAATGGTTAGTGAATCATCTGACAATACAGCTGCCTGGACCTTTAAGGTTCTAATCATATTCATGAACAATGAATTCGTTGTTGAGGCGAGTTTTTCCGCATAATACTGATTTTCAATCAAGTAATTTTTTTCTAAGTTTTCTTTACTAACAACAATGCTAGAATAAAGACTTCCAATAAACGTTCCAATGATGGAAAATAACATTAAAGCCATAAAGAGCGTCTGAATCGTATTCCGTTTAAATCTCATCCCTTCATTCCACCTTATAAAAAAGCAGACCCCTAATTTCAGGTCTGCTATGATTCATTATTCGCCCAGATCAACGTTATGATACACTTGACGTACATCCTCTAAATCTTCTAGTGCATCAATCATTTTTTCAAATTTCGCTTGTGCCTCTTCAGGTAAAGTTACTTCGTTTTGAGCCAACATCGTTAACTCAGCCACCGTAAATTCGGTAATTCCGACATTTTTAAATGCTTCTTGAACAGCATGGAATTGGTCCGGTTCTGCATAAACAATAACATGATCTTCTTCTTCAATGATATCCCGTACTTCAACATCAGCTTCCATCAACAATTCCAGCACTTCGTCAGCTGTCTTTCCTTCAATTCCAAACACGGCAGTTGCATCAAACATATAGGCAACAGAGCCGCTGACACCCATATTCCCACCATTTTTACCAAAAGCAGCTCGTACATCAGATGCAGTTCGGTTGACGTTATTTGTAAGGGCATCAACAATTACCATTGACCCACTAGGTCCAAATCCCTCATAACGAAGCTCGTCATAACTTTCTTCTGAACCACCTTTAGCCTTTTCAATCGCTCGATCAATAATCGTTTTTGGTACGCTGTATGTTTTCGCACGTTCAAGAACGACCTTTAATGCTGTATTGGATTCAGGATTTGGCTCTCCTTGTCTAGCTGCTACATAAATTTCACGGCCAAATTTAGCATAAATACGACTCGTGTTTGCATCCTTTGAAGCTTTCTTTTCCTTAATATTGTTCCATTTACGACCCATTTCGAACACTCACTTTCAGATAAGAATCTGTACAGAATTATTATAATGAAAAATGTGGATACTACAATAGTTTTTATTATATCGAACTTGTGTTTAATGGGGAAATTTTTTAAGGATAAACTGGTAACAAAGTAAATTGTTATCTTCCACCATGCCCTTTTAACAAACCTTTATAGACAATTACCGTTCCCCTTCGGATTAAAGTTCGTAAAATACAATATCAAAAATTGAAAGGGGATCAAAATGGTAGAATTTATTTGGGATTCATATATCACTCTTAATAAGTGTCGGGAAATTATCGAAAAACAAATTACTGGTGCTTATTTAAGATTTGGTGACGGTGATGTTTTCCTTCGTGAGGGCGGAGATGACATGCTACAAGGGGGGAATCCTAAAATAGCCGAAGAAATGAAAGAAGCTTTTTCCTTAACTGGTAAAGGAATTATTAAGAGCCTTCCTCTACACTCTGATAAATATGGATGTATGCCAAAAATGTCGCCTGGAGTTCATAAATGGGACAATGGATTCGCAGAATCCTTACTAAGTTCCAGTATTAAATACTTTGAAAATGAAACAATTTATTCACCTGTAGCCCTACACTATTTAGGTGTTTATGATAGGGATTTTACTATAGAATTCTTACGATTTATTAGGAAGTTTAAGCCCATTTTTGTCGGTAATCAAAATATTCCCGAAGATGTGGTATATAAATTATTTGATGCACCTATCCATATTAAAACACCGCCTTCAGATAGTTTTAGCCAAATAGATCGAATCGAAAGTGAAACACTAATCGAACTGGACAAGCACATGAATGATTATCAAGTTATTGTAATAGCTACGGGTGGTAGTGGAAGAGTTCTTACCAAAAGAATTCTCAAAAAACAAAAATATAAAGTGTTTTTATTTGACTTTGGTAGTCTTTTAGATGCTTTGTGCGGTTGGGGTACAAGAGCATGGATTGACTTAGCCAATGTTCCTCCCTCCTATTGGGAAGACATGCTGAATGAGATTTCAAGTAGCTAACTACGGTTTAGGACACCCTCAATTGAAAATAAATTGTTTTTACAACATTCAACTTTCAATTAGGGTGTTTTTTTTGTCTGTTTATCAATGACTTGGATGTATATAACTACCAAGTTTATAAGTAATTCGGTAATAGTTATTATTTCGCATCCAAGCATCTACTCGTTTTTCAAACAACTCACCACCATACACAGGATACCTCTCGGACAATGAATTCTTTTCCATATAAATTTTTTGTTTAAAATCCTTAACTCTAATTAAATAGCATTGGTCTGAAAAACCAAATCCTGTATAAAAGTAGTCGTCCTCCTCTATAGATTCAGCAAGCGCCTCTTGATATTGTCCATTCCATGTTGGATTTGCTACTTTAATTTTCATGTTGCCTTCCATTTTTTTTATTGCATTTTTAATCCAATCAATCGGTTTTTCTAATATAGAATCACTTGAAAAGTGAAGGAGATACTCCGTTTTACAAAGATAGATACTAACAAGTTCAGATATTGAATAATAATATCCAGCTCCAAAGCAATCTTTTGTTAGTCCAAAAAAATCAAGAGCTTCTTCAGCATAGTCATCCACAATAACGAATGAGGTAAGGATCCCTTCTTTTACAAGAATTTCAGCATGATAGCTGACTAATTCTTTATCTTGAACATTATTAATAAAAAGTACTTTATTGGAAAAGGAATACAGATTATAATCAATCATTTTTTTTAGTAAATCTGTTTTTAATAAACTTTCCCAATCTCTTTCATAACATTTTGTCTCAAAGGTAACTTCTTTACGTATTATCTTAATCTCCCCTTTAACAATTTGAATATTATATTATATTACATTGGCGCTTCAATTGTACTAGCATAGTCGTTTGAATTTCGTAAAGATTTTAAAAATAACAAATCAAATATTTTTGGTTGTACCATTATTTACAATTATTCATAAAATATTAAAAAACATTGTTTAATACGTATCGAGCCTATTTATTAGAAAAGGAGGCTAGAAATGAAAGGGATCATTTTAGCCGGTGGAAGCGGTACAAGATTATACCCTTTAACAAGATCCGTTTCGAAACATTTACTGCCTATTCATGACAAGCCAATGATATATTATCCGCTTGCTACTTTAATGTTGGCCGGAATTAAAGAAATACTAATAATATCTACTCCTCAAGATACTCCTAATTATCAATCTTTACTAGGTGATGGAACCCATCTAGGCATTTCCATCCAATATGAAGTTCAACCTTCACCAGATGGGATTGCCCAAGCTTTAATAATTGGAGAGAAATTTATTCATAATGACCAAGTTGCCTTAATATTGGGCGATAATATTTTTTATGGAATAGAATTTCAAAACCTTCTAATTGAAGCAATTAATCAAAAAACAGGGGCTACTGTATTCGGTTACTATGTTAAAGATCCGGAACGATTTGGTGTTATTGGATATTCCAAGGATGGCAAAGTAACTTCTATAGACGAAAAACCTATTAATCCACAAACAAACTATGCCGTTACTGGCTTATATATATATGACAATCGTGCCAGTGAAATCGCGAAAAGAATCCGACCATCTATAAGAGGGGAATTAGAGATTACTGATGTCAATAAAGCCTATTTAGAAATAGGTGATTTATCAGTAAAATTATTAGGACAAGGAAATGCATGGATAGATACTGGAACACATCAATCATTATTTAAAGCTTCTCAATTTATTAAGACCGTCGAGGAAACGCAAAATATAAAAATTGCTTGTATTGAAGGAATTGCCTATCAAAAAGGCTATATTTCTAAAGATGATTTAATTCAATTAGCCAAACCATTAATGAAAAATGAATATGGAAAATACCTAATGGCGCTTACTGGTAAAATTAGAGGTGACAAATGAAAATCACTGAAACAAAACTCCCAGGAGTTTTCCTTTTAGAGCCTGCTGTCTTTCATGATAATCGAGGTTTTTTTATGGAAAGCTATAATAAAAGTTTGCTAGAACGCGCTGGAATAATAATTGATTTCGTTCAGGATAATCATTCCTTATCAAATGAAAAAGGAGTCATTCGTGGACTACATTATCAATTAAATCCAAAAGCCCAGACAAAATTAGTGAGAGTTTGTACCGGTGCTATTTTGGACGTAATTGTTGATATCCGCGAAAATTCACCTACTTTTTCACAATGGATTGGAGTTACTTTAAGTGAGGAAAATAAGTGTCAAGTTCTGATTCCAAAAGGGTTTGCTCACGGTTTTTGTACACTCGTTCCTAATACACATGTTCTCTATAAAGTTGACGAATATTATGATTCAAAATACGATAGGGGGATCATTTGGAATGATCCGGACATTGATATCCAATGGCCTGTGTCCCATCCAATACTTTCTACAAAAGACAGTCAGCTTCCGTTATTAAAAGATGCCGAACTAGGCTTTCTCTAAAGGGGATGAATGAAATGAATTTACTTGTAACAGGTGGAGCTGGATTTATTGGTAGTAATTTTATTCAATATGTTCTAGAAAAATATCCTGATTATCAGATTGTAAATCTTGATAAATTGACTTATGCAGGTAATCTAGAAAACTTACACTCTATTCAAAAACATAAAAACTACTCTTTTGTTAAAGGAGATATTTCAAATAATGAGCTTTTAGAATTCATTGTTACCACCAAAAAAATTGATATTATAGTCAATTTCGCTGCTGAATCTCATGTAGATAGGAGTATTAGTCAAGCATATCAATTTGTTAAGACGAATATTTTGGGGACCCAAAGTGTATTGGAAGTAGCTAAAAAAATCAATATTCGACTCATTCAAGTTTCTACAGATGAGGTGTATGGTTCTTTAGGACCTATTGGCTATTTTACAGAAAAAAGTCCTTTATTACCTAATAGCCCCTATTCAGCAAGTAAAGCTAGCGCCGACCTTTTGGTGAGAGCTTATCATGAAACGTATGGGTTGAATGTAAACATTACACGTTGCTCCAATAACTATGGACCATTTCAATATCCAGAAAAACTCATTCCCCTCATGGTTATTAATGCATTAAACCGTAAACCTTTACCTATTTATGGTGATGGTAAAAATATTCGAGATTGGTTACATGTAAAGGACCACTGCGCAGCAATCGACTTAGTTATCCATAAAGGGGAATCGGGAGAGATATATAATATAGGTGGAAATAATGAGCGGACTAATCTTGAAGTGATCAATCTAATCATAGATACCCTAGGTGCTTCAAAGGATTTAATTACTTATGTCCCAGACCGTTTAGGGCACGATTATCGTTATGCGATAGACTCAAGTAAAATTCAAAAAGAATTAGGCTGGAAACCATTATACACATTTGATGAGGGAATCATGGAAACCATTTCATGGTACCAAAAAAAACAAAACTGGTGGAAGAAACTACTACCTGGGGGGTGAATATTATTGCTTCTGTTCTTGTTACAGGCGCATCTGGTCAATTAGGAACTGACCTCGTCATTATCCTAAAACTAGCTGGTTTTCAAGTATATGCTAAGAGTAAAACAGAGTTAGACATAACAAATGAAAATGATGTCTTTAGTCTTGTTACTCTTCTAAAACCTGAAATTATTATCCATTGCGCAGCCTATACCAATGTGGACATGGCAGAATCACAGCCAGACCTTGCATTCCTTATTAATGTAATTGGAACTAGAAATATTGCTCTGGCGGCCGAAAGCATTCAAGCAAAACTCGTATATATAAGTACGGATTATGTGTTTGATGGTATTTCTTCCACACCCTATCATGAATTTTCAACTGTAAACCCAATAAATGTTTATGGGAATTCTAAATTAGCTGGGGAAAGAACAGTTCGTGATTTTCACTCAAAATTCTTTATTGTTCGAACTTCTTGGGTTTTTGGGTGGAATGGGAAAAACTTCGTTAAAACGATGTTAAAGCTTGCTACTGAAAAAGAACAACTTATGGTCGTTCATGACCAAGTTGGTTGCCCAACCTATACAATTGATCTATGCAAATGTATTGTCCAGTTAATTCAAACTAAGAAATATGGAGTTTATCATATATCTAATACAGGAAGTTGTTCTTGGTACGAATTTGCAAGCGAATTGTTTAATCAAGCCAATGTATCTTGTAAACTATTGCCGTGTAATTCCGAGGAATTTCCTAGAAAGGCGAAACGTCCAAAATATTCTGTTTTGGATCATATGGGATTACGAATGAATGGATTTCAATCAATGCCGGATTGGAAGGATGCATTGGAAAGATTTTTGCACAAATAAAATGAAACCTCGATAATAATAGTTATCGAGGTTTCTTTGTATGACCTGTGAGGGACTTGAACCCCCGACCCCTTCCCTGTCAAGGAAGTGCTCTCCCACTGAGCTAACAAGTCATGTATATAATTAAGGTACATTTCTTATTATATGGATATTTACAACAAAGTCAAGAAATAATATAAATTTCTAAAAAATATTTTTTTCGGGGTGGAGATTAAAACTCTCCACCCGCATCTATTTAAGCACTTGTTGTTACTATATTACCTTTGTCCTTACTCTTAGATATCAATTGCAGGGCAATCACGAAGACTAGTAATCCTAATCCAATCATATCCGAAATTCCTTCTGGATAGATTAATAGCAAGCCCCCCACTATACCGATGATTCTTTCGTACCAGGTAAGCTTTCTGAACCAGAAACCAATAACTCCTGCCCCTATTGAAGTCATTCCAGCAAAAGCGGTAAACACGACCCAAACTAAATAATACCAAGTTGTATCAATCATTAACAATTCTGGTGATAATACGAACATATAAGGTATGATGAATGCCGCGATTGCTAGTTTTGTTGAATCAATTCCCGTTTTAATCGGTTCCCCTCCTGACACAGCCGCTGCTGCAAATGCCGCCAAGGCTACTGGTGGGGTAATATCTGCCACAATTCCAAAATAGAAAACAAATAAATGCGCCGGTAAATCAGGTACTCCCATTAAAATAATCGCAGGTGCAGCAATAGTTGAAGTAATGACATAGTTAGCAGTAGTTGGGGAGCCCATCCCTAATATTAAAGAAGCAATCATAGTAAATGCTAAAATTAATAAAAGTTTTCCATCTGCTAGGTCAATTAAGCCGTTGGCAAGCTTTAAGCCTAAACCAGTCTTTGTCACAACCCCAACGATGATTCCCGCAGAGGCCGTTGCAGCCGCTACAGCTAGAGCGGTTCTTGCTCCATCTATAAGAGCATCAATAATATCCTTAATACCCATTCTCGTCTTTTTCTTTATTCCACTTAAAACAACAGTAATTAAGATCGACCACAGTGCTGCACGCATGACGCTCATTCCGGTCATTAACAGAATTAATACCGCGACAATTGGGAGTAGCAAATACAGATCCTTGATGATTTCTTTTTTATCTGGCATTTCTTCTTTTGTTAAACCTCTTAATCCTAAACGTTTGGCTTCAAAATGCGTCATAATCCAAATACCGGCAAAATATAGAATCGCAGGAATCGCAGCTGCTTTAGCAATTTCCCAATAGGTAATTCCACCAATAAACTCGACCATTAAGAATGCTGCCGCCCCCATTACCGGTGGCATTAATTGGCCACCAGTAGAAGATGCTGCCTCTACTGCACCAGCAAATTCCTTTTTATAACCTAACCTTTTCATCATTGGGATCGTAAATGCTCCAGAAGTTACCACATTAGCAACCGAGCTTCCACTGATTGTTCCTTGTAAAGCACTAGAAAAAACAGCTACTTTTGCAGGCCCACCAACACTTCTTCCGGCAATTGCAATCGCTAAATCATTAAAATACTGTCCAACACCTGTTTTCACTAAGAAGGAACCAAATAATAAGAATAAAAAGATAAACGTTGACGACACACCAAGTGGTGTGCCAAATATCCCCTCAGTTGTATAAAACATCGTTTGAACTAAACGAGTTAAATCTAGACCGCGATGGGCAATGAATCCCGGCATATAAGGACCATAAAGAGCATAACTAATAAAAATCATCGCAATAACTGTAATCGGTAAACCGACCGTACGTCGGGTTGCTTCTAAAACAAGAATAATTCCAGCTAAACCAATATAAAAATCTAAATCGGTTAATCGTCCTACGCGCATAACGAGCTCATCAATCATTAATGGCCAATAGGCACCCACAACAATGGCTAAGCCGGCAAGAATCAGATCATACCAGGCAACTCGATTCTTTCCTAGATTCTTTTTCCTAGCGGGAAACAACAAGAAAATCAGCGCTAAAGCAAAACCTAAATGGATGGACCGTTGTAACTGGGCAGTTAATTGGCCAAAAATACCAGTATATAATTGAAACAGCGAAAATGATAGAAGTCCCAAAAACGCAATCCAACCGATCATTCCTTTAAGTTTTCGCATTCCCGCTTCAGGATCATATTTTTCAATGAGCTCTTGTTGTTCTTTCTCAGATAAATATTCGGTATTCTCACTCACGTATATCCACTCCTTTCAACATTTGTATGAAGTTAATTTTCTTCACTTGAAAATGGACTAATGTTCCTGGGGTTATCCAACTTGCTATTGGATATTCTTTATTCTGATAAATTAATGTATGGTTTGCTCGAACTTTACCGAGTCTTAAATCAAAGGAAGGAAAAATCCGGTTCATATTTTTGATAAAATATTTACCGTCCTTCTCTTCAAACACTTCCCCTTCAGCCGAATTTGCAGGCATTCCAATCGCAAAATCTTCATACATTAGCTCGTATTGTTTAATTTGTAATTCTTCTGTAGCTTGATAACTTTCCACCACATTAGATAAATGAATAGAATGTGTGTATTTTATTTCAAAGAAATCTAATTTCTTTAATGGCAGGTAGGCAAGAACTTTACCCATTTGTTGATTTTCCAAAACCAGTGCCTGTCTTATCGGAAGTAGGAAAATTACGACTAAACTAAGAGAGAACAAAGGGATAAAAATTAGAATTTTAATAGATTTACTATGTCCTTTCATACTATTCCCTTTCTTCCCTTTAGAATTGAAATGACCGGTCTCTCTTCCAAACGGAACAAAAGACCGGTCATGTTAATAGTTTAATAGAAAACTATTGTGCTTTAATGCCCTTTTCATCATAGTACTTTTGTGCACCCGGATGAACTTCGATCCCAACACCATTTAATGCATTTTCAGCTTTGATAAGTGCCGCTTTTGCATGACCAATCTTATCGGTATTTTCAAAAATAGCCTTCGTAATATTGTACACAAGGTCCTCAGATAGATCCTCGCGAACAACTAACATAGCCAAAACAGCAACTGTTGGAACAGGATCTGTTAACCCATATACATTAGCAGGAACTTCTTGCTTGGCATAATAAGGATATTTCGCTATTAATTCTTCAGCTTTGTCCGTTTCAATAGGAACAATGACAACATCTTCAGTAGCGGCTAAGCCTTCTACCGCACCTGTAGGAGTCCCAGCTGTTACAAATGCCGCATCAATGGAGCCATCCTGAATCCCTGCTGTTGATTCATCGAAAGATAAATGTTTTGCATCGATATCCTTCATTGTGATTCCATGAATCTCAAGAATTTGCTCAGCATTGGCAAATGTACCTGAACCAGGAGCCCCAACAGAGACTTTTCTCCCCTTTAAATCAGCAATTGATTTAATGCCTGATTTCGCTGTTGTGACAATTTGAACTGTTTCCGGGTACAAGGTACCAATCGCTTTCACATTGTCAACAACATTTCCTTCAAACATTAACTTTCCATCTTTTGCATAAGAAGCAATATCTGTTTGAGTAAAAGCGATTTCAGCATTGCCATCTTTTAAGGTATTCATATTTTCTGCAGATGCCCCGGAGACCTCGGCATTTGTTTCAATACCAGTTGCATCACTAATAATATTTGCCATTGACCCACCTAATGGATAGTAGGTACCACCCGTACCACCAGTAACAATGCTCATAAATTTAAGCTCAGGCTTTGGTGATTCTTCTTCGACCGCATTATTGTTGTCGTCCCCTTTGTCTTCAGCCACATCTGTTTTGTCACTTCCGCATGCTGCTAAAAACATCGATAGCATCAACATGAAGATGGCCATTAATAACAGACTTTTTTTCTGCATTTCATTTCCCCCTTGTATTTTTAGATTATTCATAATTCATAAACTATTCTATCATAAAAATTTGCCCAATTGTAAATTAAATTGAATAATTACCTCTATTATCCTATTTTAAAATAATCACTTTCGTCGATTCTTTCTTCACACTATTTCTTAATATTTGATAATTATGCCTTTGACAAATATTAAATGATTAATAAATTCAAATCATTTGATACCATTTCCTTAAAAAAGGTATAATGTCAAAAACAAATAATTTTTATAGGTATGAAGGATGGACATTCGAATGAATAAAGGATTTACTAAGGACTATACTTTATATAGCCATTCCCTCAAGGAAGATATCGAGCTTTTGATCTATTTCCCTAGCTCATTTACCCCATTGTATAAATACCATTTGCTAATTGCTCAAGATGGTCACGATTATTTTAGGTTAGGCAGAATCGCAACGATCGCAGATGAATTAATCCCCAAAAAAGAAATGGTCAATACGATTATTGTGGGAATTCCTTATAGAGATGTGGATGATCGACGACAGAAATATCACCCCAATGGGCAGAAAAACAGTGCTTATATTCGATTCTTAGCCCATGAATTAGTTCCTTTTCTCGACAAAGAATTTCCAACCTTTCAAATGGGGATGGGGCGTACCCTTATCGGAGACTCCCTTGCAGCTACAGTTTCACTAATGACGGCACTGGAATATCCACATTCTTTCGGAAAGGTTATTTTACAATCACCATATGTAAATAAAAATGTCCTAACAAAGGTCCAACAATTTAATCATCCTCATTTAATTGATGTTTACCAAGTCGTCGGTATAGAAGAAACCGATGTAGACACTAGTAATTACGAGGAACGAAATTTCCTTGATGCGAATCGTAAGCTGTCCACCTTATTTAAACAAAAAGGGTTCTCTCACTTTTATGAAGAGTTTAATGGCAATCACACGTGGACCTATTGGCAGCCTGATTTAAAAAGGGCTTTAAAGAAATCCCTCAAATATTTTGGGTAAATTAAGACAAATTGGTGAATTTATACGTATTGGGATAGAAAATTTGTTATAATATTTAGAAAATAAATACTTGGAGGTAGTTCTATGAAATTCGGGGTAGTTATTTTTCCTACTAAAAAGCTTCAAGATTTAGCAAATTCTTATCGTAAGCGATATGATCCACATTATGCATTAATTCCTCCACATCTAACTCTTAAAAACGCTTTTTCTGCAACCGAAGAAGAAGCAAATGAATTTTCCGTAAAACTGAGAGATATCGCAAATAGTTTTACACCGTTTCAATTAAGAGTTACAAAATTCAGTTCTTTCTATCCAGTAAATAATGTCATTTATTTAAAGGTTGAGCCTTCCTCTGATTTAGATAGCCTACAAGCGGTTATTAATGAAAAATTAGATCATGAAAGATCTGAATATGCCTTTGTTCCCCATATTACCATTGGCCAAAAATTATCGAACGATGAACATTCAGATGTTTTTGGTTCTTTAAAAATGAGTTCAGTTGAACATGAAGAGGTAGTTGACCGAATCCATTTACTGTATCAGCTTGAAAATGGTTCGTGGACAGTTTATGAAACGTTTCGATTAGGAAAGGATAGCTAATTAATGGATTTTAAAGTTGTTGCAACTGAAAAAGAACTAAATGATGCTTTTTCCATTAGGAAAATTGTCTTTGTTCATGAACAAAATGTACCTGAAGAATTAGAAATTGATGAATTCGAAGATGAGGCGACTCATTTTGTTTTATATCAAAACAACAATCAAGCCGTCGGTGCTGGTAGGTTCCGTGTCTTAGATGGTATCGGTAAAGTGGAACGTATCTGTGTTTTATCTGAAACTCGAGGAACTGGTGCAGGAAAAGAAATTATGCTTGGCATTGAGAAGTTTGCGAAAGAACAAGGGCTACCCAGCTTAAAATTAAACGCTCAAAAGCAAGCGATTCCCTTCTATGAAAAACTCGGATATGAGATTATTTCTGAAGAATTTATGGATGCTGGAATTCCCCATAGAACGATGAAAAAAACCTTGTCTAAATGAAGTAACCCGTTCAGTTCAGTGGTACAAACGTTCCAAATAGCATTCAAATTAACAAATAAATTGGTACAAAAATTGACATTATAATTAGCAATCATATTAACAAAGTAAAAGGACTTAGTTTACATGAACTAAGTCCTTTTATAATTGTTTTGGTGCTTGTTTATTCAACTAAAGCCTCCGTTTACTTCAATACAATAGGAAGTGGCAAAAGGCAGTTCCTAGTTGAAAGTTTTATAAAAGTTTTTGTAAAACATGATATACATCATTTGCAACAAATTTTTGTTTCTACTATTCGGTTAACACTCATTCGGTGATACAAACAATCGGCGGTTTTGGTAAAAATTTGACTAAATTAACAACATCATTTTGGACTTTTTGCCCTCCAGTTGAAGATAATGCGTTTTGCAGAACTTCCATGTTTTCAAATTCCAGTTCTGCGATTAAATAAAGAGGTTCAGGGGAATTTTGAGTTTGTATGACTCTATTGATACACGCGTTTTTAACATTTGGCACTTCATTTACCATAGGTAAATGTACTTCTTGATAATATTTTTCGAAATCATCAATGTTCGTAGGTCTTTCATACATCACCATAATTTTTGCCAAATTTCCATCTCCCTTCAATGTTTATGTTACACAATCATAATATTAAAATGCATATTTATTATGACAAAAAGTTAACCGTTTGATAGCTTATTAACTTTATACACGAAAAAAGAAACGATATGTTCTTGTAAAAATAAAAGCAAACTATCTTATGTAACTAACGACGCTTTTCTTCAATAAGGTTCCCTATTTTTCAGACAATCCCTAAGTCTATTAAAACGACAAAAATCCCTAATTTTTATTAAATGCAGGGATTTTTCTTTGACTTCAATTATAGGAATTTAAACTAAAACACTACTCTACATTAGAATAAGTGAACTTTAACAACACTTACTTATAGTAAATTTTACTTTGCAAATATTACCAAATGGATTTCAAAATAGAAGTCGATATTAGATTAATTTTTTCCACTTTTGACAGGGCAATTAGCATTCAAATCAGCACTTGTTTTTCAAATAACAATAAGGATTGTCATATTGTTAAATCAACTGCCAATAAGTATATTGAAAATGCATTGAATTCAGTATGAATCTCTTCATATCAATAAAAACGGACTGCTGATTTGTATGTTAATCAACAGTCCAATTGTGTGTTTAATTTTCGTTTTGTACCAGACAACTGAACGGGTTACTAAATGAAGACAAGGTTTTTTTTGTTGTACAAAATTGAAGTACCATCCATCTTCATTACTCATACAATACATTAGTTTATGACTTAAAGATTGTGTTTTGAAGGGAGAATGTATCTAACAATGGAAACTCCTCTATTAACTACTCATTTGTTCATCTCAAAAAAACAACCTAAAGGATTAAAGCACTTGCTAAATAAAATTACTGATAGTGGAATATTAATTAAGCAATATGGTCCAGAAGAAAAATTATTAGACTTGAACCCCAACCATCCCCGAGTTTATTTATCAATCGGTGATAATTGGGAGGAATTTCAAACCTTAAACTCACTACCCCTATACGAAAGAAGACGTTGGCTGCATTATTCTTCACCTGATCAGGTTCAGCCGCATAACTTATTTTTCTGCTGGTTAGCTCATACTGACCCGCTGCCTGAAAATAAAATAATCCCCCAAAACCGTTTTTCTTCTGATACACCATTAGTTTCTATATTCACGGCTAGCTACAAATCAAAGGAGAAAATAAACCGACCTTATCAGTCCCTCTTAAAACAAACTTATACAAATTGGGAATGGGTTATCGTTGATGATTCTGATGATGCGGACGAGACTTATAATAATTATTTATTATCTCTGACAGACCCACGAGTTAGGAGATACCGCCAAGATTCTCGAAATGGCTACATAGGAGCTGTCAAAAGGTATGCGGCAGGCCTATGTAAAGGGGAAATTTTAGTAGAAGTTGACCATGATGATGAACTAACAACCGATTGTTTAGAAAAAATCGTCAATGCTTTTCAACAACATCCAGAATGTGGCTTTGCCTTTGGAGATTGTACGGAGGTATATGAGGGAAGCCATGAATCACATTGGTATGGGTGGGATTGTGGATTTGGAACTTGCTTATATTACCGAGTGTGGGTACACGAAATGAACCGATGGCAAAATGTTTACAAAAACACAACAACGAATAGCACTACCATCTCACATTTGGTTGGTCTTCCCAATCATCCACGTGCATGGACAAGGGATTGCTATCACTTGATAGGAGGCCATCGAACAGAGCTATTAGTTGCTGATGATTATGACTTGCTAGTTCGAACGTTCCTATGTACAAAGTATGTGGCCGTTCCGGACCTACTCTATATTCAATATCGTAATGAAAATGGAAATAACTCTACCTTTCTAAGAAATAATCAAATTCAGACTTTAGTTGCACAAATTTATAACTACTACTATCGAAGAATAGAAGAAAGGATTAACGAACTTGGATTACCCGATGATCTACAATATCACCGTGTTTGGGAAACTTCTGAAAATCATCCTGTTAGAAAATCTGCACATTTAACACAAGAAAACCAAAATAAAAAATCCATCTTATTCCCAATTCCTTTTTCAAATTCAGTAAAGGTTCCTAGCCAACTCCTGAATATGCTCCAAGAAGGACTTGAAAATAATTTTAGGGATTTTGAAATTGTCGTTATTGGGCGAATTCCACCCGAGATTGAGGTTTTTGCCGCTCGTGCTCCTACTGGCGCTATTAGGTGGTGGGAGATGAAAGATGATGATAGCCTGGAAGCTTGCATTGAGTATTCAAAGTACTGTGCATCTTGTGCTGAAAAAATAGTCATTCTCCCCCAGTAAACATATATTTTGTCCATCCTATGTAGTCAAGCATAAATTATTTCCTTTCCTAGTACATTAGTTAAGAAATCACCTAGATTAGAAGGGAATGATTTACATGACGACATTCGATTCAGAAACAATTACAGATGACTTAACGGTGAATAAAAACGCAAAATTGGGATCTTCTTTAGCCAATATCGTTCAAATAGCAGGGGATGAAATAGTTCAGGGAAATCTAACTGTCAATGGAAATACAAAATTAGGAACCTCTTTAGCAAATAGTGTTCAAATAGCTGGAAATGAGGTCATTCAGGGGAATTTAACCGTTAACGGAAATACACAGTTAGGTACTTCCGCCATCAATTCTGTTAGAATTTTGGGAAGTCTTTCTGTGAGTGGAAACACCCAATTAGGTTCTTCTATCATAGATACGGTTAACATTTCGGGCAACTTATCAGTCAATGGAAATACTCAATTAGGTAGGACGGTAACAGATACCGTTAATATTGCTGGCAACGAGTCAATAAATGGAAACTTAACGGTCAATGGGAATACTCAGCTCGGGAATTCTATAAGGAGCACTGTAAATGTCTCTGGTAATGAGATCGTCCAAGGTAATTTTATCGTTAATGGAGATGCCCACCTAGGCAATCCAGGTGGGCATAATACAGTTTCTGTAACGGGTAATGCGATTGTTAATGGAGGATTAACTGTAGAAGGAAATACACAGCTAGGAAACGGCCCTTCAGATACGGTTAATATTAATGGTCAGGGTTTTGCAGCAGGAAATTTTACAATTAATGAATCATTAGTGGTTAATGAAGATACTCAATTAGGCAATCTTCAAACAGATTCAATCAATATGATTGGGCAGCTCAAAAATAGTGTAAATGGAATGATTCAGGTTCAGCCAAATAATAATATTGTCATACTTGGTTCTGGTAATGGCATCATATTAAAATCACCAAATGGTTGTTGTTGGCTAATAACGGTCAATAATGAAGGGGAGTTGGTGACTTCATCTGTTAATTGCCCCTCATAAATGAATTATTTTTTTACTAACCAACCACTTATGGTTGGCTTTTTATTTTCAAAGTATATCAGTGGGTTAATTTATCAATTTTATGGTTGTACTCATTATAATAAACACTTGTCCGATGCCGATTTATGAAGTTTCTAATATAAATATAACGTAAGAAAAATTTTAATTACGTTAAAAAGAGGTGAAACTATATGTCTAGTTGTAATCATTGTGGCAGACATCGTTGTTGCAAACATCGTTGCGATTGTGATGATTGTTGTAAATGCAAGCGTGGACCTCAAGGACCTCAGGGCCCTCAAGGTGCTCAAGGTGCTCAAGGTGCCCAAGGCCCTCAAGGTGCTCAAGGTGCTCAAGGTGCTCAAGGTGCCCAAGGCGCTCAAGGTGCTCAAGGTGCTCAAGGTGCTCAAGGTGCTCAAGGTGCTCAAGGTG